>NZ_LUUM01000089.1:0-1151 GCF_001644125.1 Methylosinus sp. R-45379 | reverse complement strand
GGATCATTCCGGGCGTCAGAGGAATGATGTTCGCGGCGCGATCGGCCGATCCCGACGCCTGCGCGCCGCCGCCGTCCGCGGCTCCAGGAATGCTCGCCGATTGCTGCGCCAGACCGGGCGAAACAGTCGCCAACAGGACGACTGCGGCGCCGAATAATATGCGTTTGTTCAGCATCTTTTCGTCCTCATTGCTATTGGCGAACCGCCACGAGCTCCTCGATCTCCAAGCCGTCCGGTCGATCCTCGTCGTTCGTTCTCGTGACGAGCGCTTTGATCACGAGAGTTTGCGTGATGTTCTGCTGGCTGTTCTGGCAGGTCTGAACGATCGGAACTTGGATGCGGTAAGCGAGCGCTCCCGCGATCGTGGCGACGTCGCTGATGACGGCGGCGCGCTGCGCTTGCGCATAGCAGAGCAGCATCGACCGCTTCATCGTGTCGAAATTCTTGGTGTCCATCACGCTGGTGGCGAAACTGTTCCAGCCGCGCTTGGAGAATTTCCGGCTCGCAGCGGAAAGCTGCTGCGGATAATCATTGTAATTGATGTTGTAGGGCGCGAGCGCGGCGCGCGTCGACCAATCGAGCAGCTGCGCGTCATCGACGATCGGCGTGTCGAGCGCCGTCAACTCTCGGGTCTTCCGTCCGTCGATCACGAAGTATTTCGGGGTCGGAGGATGCGTCCACAAATACACGTCATGCGCGATAAAGGCCGTCGTCAGCAGCGACAGTCCGAGCGCGAGTCCGATGGACCTCGATAGAAGAGACGCCTGAAAATCCGGATCGGACAATCGGCGGTTGATCGCGGCGTGTTCGTTTTGCATGAAGCCGTCCCTCTCGAAAAGATTCGACGTCGACGATCATCGAGAGGGTGTGCGCGAATGAGAATCGACAAATTGTGTGACCACAAAATTTCGACGAACGACGTCGACGTCTCTCGCCAAGCGCGCGCTACGACAATGCGTCACGAAATGCTGCGTCGCAATCGTCGCGATCGAGCGACACGTTCGCCCGGCGAATCGCGGGACGCGCGCCCCTGCGCGCAACGGCTCACGCGTAGCGCTTGCCGTTCGCACAGGAGAGTGCGTGCAAGTGTAGTCAGCTCTATCGAGAGGCTGTCGCAGACGAAGTCTATACCGTGAAGTCGAAGGGCTTCG
>NZ_LUUM01000088.1:0-1449 GCF_001644125.1 Methylosinus sp. R-45379 | reverse complement strand
GTGTTGTAGAACATGTCGGTCGGGAGGCCGATGATGGCCTCTACAAGGTCATTCTCGAGCACATAGCGACGGATTTCGCTCTCGCCCGACCCGGCGCCGCCCGTGAAGAGCGGCGATCCGTTCAGCACGATGCCGAAACGGCTGCCGCCGTCCTTCGCCGGCCGCATCTTCGACAGCAGATGCATGAGGAAGAGCATGGAGCCGTCCGACACGCGCGGCAGGCCCGGCCCGAAGCGGCCGTTGAAGCCTTGGGCTTCATGCTCCTTGCGAATGTCCTTCTCGACCTTCTTCCACTCGACGCCGAAGGGCGGATTGGAGAGCATGTAGTCGAATTTGCGATGGGTGTGGCCGTCGTCCGACAGCGTGTTGCCGGCGATGATGTTGGCGACATCCTGCCCTTTGATGAGCATGTCGGCCTTGCAAATGGCGTAGCTCTCGTCGTTCAGCTCCTGGCCGAACATGGTGAGCCGCGCTTTGCGGTTCATCGAGGTGAGATGTTCCTCGGCCACCGAGAGCATTCCGCCGGTTCCGGCGGCGGGATCGTAAATCGTCCGCACAACGCCGGGCTTGGTCAGCACGTCGTCGTCTTCGACGAAGATCAGATTGACCATCAGACGGATGACCTCGCGCGGGGTGAAGTGCTCTCCCGCCGTCTCGTTGGAAACTTCCGCGAATTTGCGGATCAGCTCCTCGAACACGAGGCCCATCTGGCTATTGTCGACGGCCTCTGGATGAAGGTCTATCCCCGCGAATTTTTCCACAACCTGATAGAGCAGCCCGTTCTTGGCGAGGCGCTCGATCTGCGTCGCAAAGTCGAAGCGCTCGAAAATGTCGCGCACGGAGGGCGAGAATCCCTGCACATAGGCGAACAGGTTCTCGCGAATATGATCCTGGTCGCCCATGAGGCGGCGCATGTCGAGCGACGACGTGTTGTAGAAGCTCTGTCCGGCCTTGCGCAGCAGGAACGGATCGGGATTGAGCCCTGCCTTCTGCTTGTCGGCCAGCTCCGTCAGCACCGCAGCCTTGGTCGGCTCCAGCACGCAGTCGAGGCGGCGGAGCACGGTGAAGGGCAGAATCACCTTGCCATATTCGGACTGCTTGTAATCACCGCGCAGGAGGTCGGCGACCGACCAGATAAAGGCGGAAAGGGACTGGTGGTTCACTTGGGCGGACCCTGCGCGGAACGAATCGATCAGGGCGCGCGAAAAGCCGCCCGACTCATAACGGCGCGAGTATCGCCGCCGCTCCGGCCGCGAGCAAGCCCGAGACGACGGCGCGAGCGAGGAGAGAGCGTGCGCAGAGCGGCAAGACAAGCGAATCGAGGCCGGATGCCCTTCTTTGTCCGCTCCCGATCGCTCGCGTTCGCCGACGCTTATTGGGCAGAAGTTGGGCACGCGCCCGCATCGCCGCGGCTTACGCCATCTAACTATTTGATTTTATTGGCGCTCC
>NZ_LUUM01000087.1:0-1079 GCF_001644125.1 Methylosinus sp. R-45379 | reverse complement strand
ACTTCCACTGGCGGCGCGCGCTCGCCGCCGGGCCGTCGCAAGCTCGCGCGAATACGCGCCATCAGCTCCTCTATGGCGAAAGGCTTGACGAGATAGTCGTCTGCTCCCGCGTCCAATCCCTCGATGCGGCTGTCGATCGCGTCCAGGGCCGTCAGCATCAATATCCGGCTACCAGGATGCTTGCCCCGGATGCGCGCCACCAGCGACAGTCCATCGCCGTCCGGCAGGCGGCGATCGAGCAGGATCACCGGATAATCGAATTGCGCCAACGCCGCATCCGCGTCGCGAATGGTGCCGAAAGTGTCGATGGCGTAGCCCGCCTGTCGAATTCTCTTGGCGACGCTGGTCGCCAGTTCCGGTTGATCCTCGACCAATAAGATACGCATGGGCGCCGCTCCCAAGATCCCCAGCCCGCGTGAATGGGCCGACCGCCATTCCATAGGGAAGCGTCCAAAAGTTGCAAGAAAGCAATGGCAGGACATCGACCCTATCGTTGACTGTGTCATTTGTATCACGATCGCCCTGAATTTTCGGCAATTCTCGCCGGGTCATCTTCGCAAGACGTTCGTGCCTTATCGTGCATCGACCGCGACCGTGGTCGAAAAGGCCGAATTGTCCTGGAGGTTGACCAGAGCATGATGCGAGCGAGGACGACAGGGCGGGAGACCGCGCGCCGTCGGTCCGCGAACCGGCTTCGCGTCGTCGTCGCTTGTCTCCTGGCCGTCGCGATCGCTCTTCAGGCTCTTACGACAATCGGTCTGCCGTTTCGGCCCCGGGGCCAGCCGAACGGCGATACGGCCCTTCTCGCTTCGGGCGCTTCCATCGCTTGCGCGAAATGGGGGCTCGGCGGCGGCTCCGGCGACACGCGACATCATCTCGACGACTGTTGCATCCTCTGCGGTGGATGCGACGCCGATTGCGCAACGGCTCTTCTCGCCCTCGTGGACAGCGAGCCTGTCGACGCGAACGGCGCCCGATTGTCCCGGATTCCTGCTTCCGCGCAAGTCAGACCGCCTGCGGGCTGGGCGAGCGCCTGGTCGTCGCGCGCGCCGCCGCATTTTTCCTGATCCGATCCATCG
>NZ_LUUM01000086.1:0-2307 GCF_001644125.1 Methylosinus sp. R-45379 | reverse complement strand
ATTATCAGCCGCGGAATGAGCTGGATAAGCGCTTCGACGCGCTGGCGCTCAAGATTGAAGAAATTGGAGGCCCGGTTGCGCATCAACTCGCCATGATCGAGCAGCTCAAGCGCGTTGAGGAACGCGCAGAACTCGTCTTCGCTTTGACCGGTCAACGCGCGCATCTCTTCGAGCTTCGCGCTCCAGGGGGCAGCTTTAAGCTCGGCGACGGTAAGGTCGTCGTGAGCTACGAACCGCGCAAACTCGGCGCTGTGTTTCTTCTGGTTCGAGCCCGTGTTGGCCAGCGCGGTGTCGTTTTGGCTGAAATAGCCGCCGAAAATGTAACGCAGCTTGACCGGCCGATCCGTGAAACGGGCCTTCAGCCTGGCCCAGGACGCGGCGATGTCCTTGATCAACGCGTTCGAAATGAGCGCGGTGTTCAAGGCGACAGATTGAACATCTTCTTGGCTTTTGACCTGGGTGGCGACGACGGCCTCGCCGGCGTGCAAGACCAAGTCGTCGAAAATGCCGGCTTCGGGCTCGCTAATGGTGATGCCGCGAAACGTTCCGTCGTTCATAACGCGGAAGATTTCGCAGGCCGAATATTCGTACTGCTTGAAGTAGCCCACGATCGCCGTTTGCTCGCCGGCGGCGGAGTTCTTTTTTTCCTGCGCGTCCATGGGACAATTCTAGCACAATTTCGCCGTCAGCGCGCCTGCGCTGGGGTTGGTTCCGCATCGCCAACAGCTATGTAAGTTCGGCTCGCGGGGAATACACCGGCGCGGAGTATTCACCTATATGCCGTCGGCTGCGGCGGCACGCCCTTGCGCATGTCCGTGTAGCCGAGCGCCAGATGCACCTTCACTCCCGCCGGAACGATCACCTTGGCGCGATCTTCCCGCTTTCGACATTCGTCCGAACGACTTCGGGATCGCTGCCAATAGGTGCGAACACGCGTCTTCCGTCGCTCAATTCGATAGCCGTCATCCCGTCAGGCGCCTGCATGAGGTTCTGCAGAAGATGCGCGGTCGCCACGCCGTTCGGCAGCGCAACGGGCGCAAGTCGAGCGCGCTTCTTCTGCGCAAACCCGACATGCCTCTCCCAAAGGATGTGCAAAGACCAAACGCTACAAGGCGGCGATTAAGACGGCGGCGATTAAGACGGCAAGATAAAGCGAACTGACGTTCGCGCCTCGCTTCGCTCGTAAAGTGTTGTCTGCACATTGGTTTTTGCAGCCTACAAATGCGCAGGCATGGCGCCGTGCGATGTGCGCCGGCTTCCGATCAAAGAGAATTCATGCTTGTTTTCAATGTCATAGACGCCGGCATTGAGGAGGCGCGACGTGGCATGTCCCGCCGTTCCTACGCTGGAGCGAGTGTTTTTGCGATCCACTACGACTGACGCTCGAGTGCCATTGCGCAGACTGATTTCGGCGCCGATCATTTCGGAATGGCGAGCGACGACATAGACAATTTTCACGTTAGACCCGGGCGGTCCCGAGCTGGCGGAAGGAGCGGCAGTCCGCGCTCGCTTTCCTTCGTCCGGCAGGTCGAGATCGCTGTCCAAAAGGCCGGCGGCGATCCGGGCCGGATCGGCCGAGGTCCGGCGGCGGCTAGCGGCCGGAAAGGAGAAGGAGGCGGCCGGTTCAACGCGCGGGGGCGAGGCGCGAAGGTGGCGGCGTCGCTGCCGAGCGACGGCGGCGGCTGGCAGCGCGACTCCGCCGGACGGTTTCGATCGCGTCGCGTCGTCGTCAAGGCGCGCGTCGTGAAGCTCAATCCACAACGCGGCTCTCATAGTGCGAAGATGCGCGGCGCCGCGAGCAAGGCCGTCGACGCCCATCTCCGCTATCTCGAACGCGATGGCGTCACCCACAACGGCGAGAGGGGCCACGCCTACTCGGCGATCGAGAATGAGGCGGACGGCCGCGCCTTTGTCGAGCGCGGACGCGACGATCGTCATCAGTTTCGCTTCATCGTCGCGCCGGAGGACGCCAGTGACATGGCCGACCTGCGGGGCTTCACCCGCGACCTCATGCGGCAGATGGAGAAGGACCTCGACACGGGCCTCGGCTGGATCGCCGTCGACCATCACAACACCGGCCATCCCCACACCCACATCATCGTCCGAGGCGTGCTCGACGACGGCCGCATCCTCAATATCGCCGGCGACTATATCGCTCACGGAGTTCGTCACCGGGCGAGCGAGCTCGTCACGCTGGAACTCGGCCATCAGAGCGAGATCGAGCTTCAGACGAAGCTCGCGAATGAAGTAGCGGCGGAGCGACTGACGCGGCTCGACAAGATGCTGATCGCCGAGCAGCGCGAACAC
>NZ_LUUM01000085.1:0-1662 GCF_001644125.1 Methylosinus sp. R-45379 | reverse complement strand
CTCGGCGGCGTCATCGAGAACGGCAAGACCAATCTCGGGCCGGAAGGCCGCGACGCCATGCTCGCCAGCTTCAACGAAGGCCATCGCGGGCCGGATCAAGCTTTCAAATGGCAATATCTCGATGGCGGCATGACGGCCAAGCCGTTCACCGTCGAGCCTGACAAGGGCCAGTTCATCGAAACGCAGCAGCATATGGTGGAGACGATCTGCCGATGGTTCGGCGTTCCGCCGCATAAGATCGCGCATCTTCTCCGCGCGACAAACAACAATATCGAGCATCAGGGCATAGAATTCGTCACGGACGGAATTATGCCGTGGGTTTGCCGCTACGAGCAGGAAGCGAACTACAAGCTCGTCAACGCGCGCAACCCGCAGGGCTATTACACGAATATCGACGTGCGCTCGCTCCAGCGCGGCGACCTCAAGGCGCGCACCGAGCACTATACGGCGATGCTCGATCGCGGCGTGTTCAGCATCAATGACGTCCTCTACCTCGAGGGCATGAACAATATCGGCGCGCTCGGCGACAAGCGACTGGTCAACGGCGCCTATACGACGCTGGAGGCCGTCGGCACGCCGGAAGCCCCGCTCCCCGGCAACGCCCCGGCGCCGGCCGAGGACCCGGAAGAGACTGACGAGCCGCCGGCGGCGAATCCCGGCGCGGATGTCGACAAAGAAAATGAGCAGGCGCAGCCATGACCTATTACGCGATGAAGGCCGCCGGCAATCGCGGCGAGATCACGCTCTATCAGGATATCGGACAGCCCGGCTTTTTCTCGGATGCGACCTCCGCGGAAAGCTTCGCGAAGGACCTCAAAGCGCTCGGAAGGGTCTCGACGATCGATTGCAGGATCAATAGTCCGGGCGGGAACGTCTTCGAAGGGCTCACGATCTATAACCTGCTCGCGGCGCATCCTGCGAAGGTGATTTGCCATATCGATGGGCTTGCGGCCTCCATCGCCAGCGTCGTCGCCATGGCGGGCGACGAGATCGAAATCGCCGACAACGGCATGATGATGATTCACGACGCCTGGGGAATGGCGGTCGGCACTGCATCGGAAATCCGCAAGACGGCCGATGTGCTGGACAGCGTCACCGAGACGATCGCCTCCACCTATGTCAAGCGCAGCGGCCAGAAGATGGACAAAATCCGCGCCATGATGGTGGCGGAGACCTGGCTCACGGCGGATGAATGCAAAGCCGCGGGCCTCGCCGATCGCGTCGTCGACAATATGAAGGTCGCGGCCTGCGCCTTCGACGCCAAGCGATTCCGCAACGCCCCGCGCCGCATGCTCGAGCAGAGCGAGTCCGCGCCGCGCCGTGACCGCTTCTCGGCGCGGTTCAAGCAATTGCAGAGCGACATGGTTCGCCACCGCCTCGACGCATCGAGGCGCTGAATTCGGATGCGACAGCAAATGAAAGACGCTAGTCAGAATCAAGATGGTGGTTTCATCGTCCCACTTGATTACGCGCGCGACGTTATGTCGAAAACGCATGCATCCTTTCGGAAGAAAAAGGAATTGAAGCCGGGGCCCAAGTGGGCCAAGGCGAGAGTTAAACGGTATGCGCCGTTCGAAGATATCGACGTTATCGTGACGCGAATTCGCCAGACTGATTTGTATCTGGCGATAGATGGCCAACCGAGCCGGAGCTCTGGGGTAG
>NZ_LUUM01000084.1:0-1179 GCF_001644125.1 Methylosinus sp. R-45379 | reverse complement strand
CTGACGCAGCCAAGCTCGATGATGGCAAGATCCAGCACAATCCGCACATAGGCGTTTCGCGCCAGCACGCCGATGCGGTCCCGGCGCGCGAGGCCCGCGGCCTGCAGCCTTTCCGCCGCGGCGAGTGCATCGTCTGCAAGCGTCGCATAGCTCGTGAACAGGCAGCCGGCGCGGTCAACGACAAGGACGCCGGCGTCCGGGGCCTCCCGCAGCTTGTCGAACAGGGCTTTCGGCGAGGTTGCGCTTGCAATATGCAGAATGTGAGCGAAAGCCCCGTCCCGAGAAGTTGTGTCGATGGAATTCATGATAGGCCTCGAAACGGCGTCAATCGCGGCGCAGCGCGCGGCGCAACGCTCCAATCTGCTCGTCAATGGCCCGCCTTGCGATAGCGGCGGAGTCGACCGCATCAAAGCCATGATAGGTGCCGGCGTAATTATGCAATTCTACTGACACGCCTGCATGCATCAGGCTCATCGCATAATCGATCCCCTCGTCGCGGAGCGGGTCCATTTCCGCCGTCATTACATAGGTCGGCGGCAAGCCGCTTAAATCGTTCGCCCGCGCCGGCGCGGCGTAAGCCGGGTGCTCCTGCCGCTGCTCGCCGAGATAGCGCCGCCACATATGGACGGAACTTGGCTGATCCCAGCCGGGCGTGGACACGCTCTCAATCATCGAGCGCGTCTGTAGGCGGTCGTCGAGCACAGGATAGAGAAGCATTTGCAATGCCACATTTGGGCCGCCGTCATCCCTGTTGCGCAAGAGGGCACCCGCCGCAAGGCACCCGCCGCAGCTTGCGCCAGCGACGGCGATGCGATTGCGGTCCACGCCGATCGACTCCGCATTTTCGACAGTCCAAAGGAGGCTCGCATAGCTATCGTCCAATGGTGCCGGATAGGGAAATTCGGGGCTCAATCGGTAATCGCAGGAGACGACGACGAGCCGCGCGCCATGGCACCACTTCAGACATCGCGCGTGCTCGAAATCGAGATCGCCGATCATGAAACCGCCGCCATGGAAAAACACGACGCAGGGCAGCGCCTCATCGACATTCGCCGGCCGATAAATCCGCAGCGCGACAGGCGCATCGGAAAGCGCGCAGCTCACGGTTCTGTCGCTAATGTCGAGCCCCGTTTCGAGCCTTCGCCAATAACCAGCCGTCCGGAACGCCGTCGCCATTCG
>NZ_LUUM01000083.1:0-1708 GCF_001644125.1 Methylosinus sp. R-45379 | reverse complement strand
TTCCTCGTCGACCTTCCCCGAACGGGAAAGTCGCGCCAGGAGGTGACATTCGCGGCGGTTTCATATTGGGGGCTTACGCGATCAAAGCAAGCGCAGCTACCTAATCCACAGGCGCCGGCAAGCTCTTCTTCGGCCAAATAAAAGGACTTTTCTCTATTTGAGAAATGGCCTCGATACCAAGCAAGCGCCACCTTCCAGCATCATCTGTCCTTGCGTGCTCTGCTCTGTATATGCAAAGCATGTCTTTAATTAAATTGCCAACTTCTATATCGAGACGCTCAAAACATTTTGTATCATTGCAAAATCTATAATGCTTTCCCCATCCTTGCATTATTCCAGATACCTTCCGAAGCGTCTCTATTAGAGACAGAGCTCTATCTAGCTCATTTGAACTTCTATGATCTATAAATGCTTTTTCGCACAATTTAATTGTTGAATTAATCGAATAAATAAGCCGCTGCTGCGACTTTCTGCTTGGCCTTATAAACCCATTCGATAGGTCTATTCCCAAAAATTCAAAACCATTCTCGACGTTTGCCTTTTGTGTTTTTCCAGTAGAAATTCCCATGCCAAGCTTACCAAGCAAATGCACAGCTTTCGAGAAAGCATTCTCTGCAACCTGTTGTTTTGGAGCGATAATAATGAAGTCATCTATATACCTAAGGCACTTAACATCGCTGTGCTTATTTAGTTCATTATCAAAGTCGTACAACAGTATGTTACCGAGAAGTGGAGACAATGAGTTTCCTTGTGCAACACCTATATCTGATATCGGAAAGGCACTTGCATGAGATTTGAGTTGCGCCATATTTTCTAACTCAACAGCAATCGCGCTCGAAAAAAGATCCAAAAACTCTAAATCACTCACCGCGTCAGAAACTATTTTCGTGACGCACGACTTTGGAATTCGCGTAAAAAAACTTGAGATATCTGATCTTATAATGTAAGAGCCTCCAGAACCTATAGCGTCGAGAACGGCCTTTATAGCAGCCGGCACCGAGGCAAAATTATCGTCCTCGCGCTTTTTTACACCACCGAATCTATAGGGAGTATAAATATATTTTTGTATTTCAGGGACAGTAACTAACACATCGTGTATTGCGCGCTGCACAATACGGCTTTCTACCTTTGCAACAACAAGCGGTCTAAAGCTATTTTTGTTTCGCTTATCTTTCGGAATTTTTATTCCCTTCGCAGGCGGGAATTTAAACGTTTTCTTCCGAAGCTCTAGTTGGATTCGTTTTAAATTATTTTGGAGATTCCCAGAAAATTCCTCGATCTCATTTTTTGTGGTTTCGGATTTTGAATTTCTTGCATTGCGATGAATAGCCACCCAAGCATCGTTTAATGTTTTTGTTCTTCTTACATTTAGAGAAAGCTTTTTTGACACTGTCTTGAGGCCCTGTTGGTGAGCCTGACCCGTCCGACAGCAGGTCTGTCCTCAGCGATGGAACCGTTAGGCCCGTATCGCTCAACCGAGACATTCGCCTCGCCGCTGCATTGTGCCCCCAGCTCCCAAGTTCCCCTGATCGCCAAGGCTCCCAACGCAAGAGAGCATTAACTTATCTATACAATCTGCTTGATCTCGGCACAAGCCTTGAAAGCGGCGTTGGAGCCTACATGCATGGTCGCCGCACACCGAAATTTTCAATGGGTTGGGTCGTGCAAAAGATACGCGCGAAAGTCGAGCGCCGATTCGGTCCAAAGC
>NZ_LUUM01000082.1:0-3516 GCF_001644125.1 Methylosinus sp. R-45379 | reverse complement strand
CCCCCGCGGCGGGGGGCGCCTCGATGTCGACCGCGAGATTCTCGGACCAAGCGGATGCGTCGCCGCGGCCGTTCCAGACCGAGACCAGATAGGAGCCGGGAGCGAGCGTCGAAGGCAGCTTCGCCGTCGCGGTCCAGAGCGACGCCTCCGGCAAAGGCGCTCGAGCGACCTCGCGGCCGTCTCCGGTTTTGAGCCGGATCATCGCGCCCGGCGCGAGGCCGAGATTGCGACCGAACAGTCGCAGCTCCCGTCCCGGTCGCGCCAGCGCGCCGGCTTCGCCCTGCGACCAATAGAGGACCGGACGGTTCAGAACTCCCGAAGCCGCGAACTTTTCACCTTCGAGCCGATATCGGTAGACGCCCTGCCGCCACTCGGAAGGAATCGAAAAATAGAGCGTCTGCGGCGTTTGCCGAGAAGGGAGCAGGGAGGTTTTCGCGGCGCCGCCTCCGCCGCTCTCGGAAGGCGTATCGGCCAGGAGCTCGAGCGTGACACTTTTCACGACATCAAACTCGTGCCCTACTAATATTACTGTATCGCCAGAGGTAGCAGGATCGCTCGACCAAAAAATTGAGGGAGAAGCAAATCCTTCACAAAGCAAAAGCGGAGAACCCATGAGCGACATAGCCAGGTATACGACCACATTCTTCATAGCCGCCCTCATTTCGAGCCAATCCTTGACGCTTTTTGCATCAAATAGACCAATACCAGCTCAGCAAATGTAAGATAAACATTCCCACCGAACGGTCCTCTTATAAGTATCGGTACCGACGCCGTAATTATCGCACCTTGCAGATCTACCCCGTTTAATGTTACCTTGCTTTGCAATACATACCTATGCGCAATGTATAAAAATATGGAAGACCCAATAACAACACCGAATAAACCGCCATCCGCATAGAAGTCCACCGTAATAAATGAAGAAAGGTTATATGTGCCCGCAACCTTTGTGTCCTCTAGTATAGCGCCCATCTCATACCCTGTCCACACTTGCTTATCTGTCCATATATTACGTGGTAAAAGAAACAATATAATAGAAAGCGACTTAAGCCCAAAATACCAATTATGACTTTCCATGTATGCAATGTTATATACGGACATGTCGAATACATCAACAAATGGAACTCTCAATACTCCACCTCCAAAGTCTGTTAGACGCGCAGCCTCATCCAGTGAAACACCCTCTCTCCCGACCAAATTCATTAATGGCATCACGATAATTAAGCCGAAAAAAATTCCAGCATAAGCAATAGCCGAGCTGATTTTTCCGCGCATAAAGATATAAACGACAGGGTACCAACTTGCTAGCACAAAGTATCGGGCAGCATTTCGTGGATTTTGACTAATACCTAGCAGAATTAGAATTATTGCGATAATTAATGTACTGATATATTTAAAATTCCTTGGAGCTCCAATATGTGCAATACATGCAATAAATGCTGTTGAAATTTGTAAAGTTAAAATTGGAAACGATATAAAATCCGTGGACGACACATCCTTCTCCAGGCGGTACGCTAGAAGATTTGTAATACCCCCCGATGTTACAACGACGCCAACAAATGCGAATACATTTATTACAAATGCGACCAACATCATTCTTTGGCCAATTAATATATTTTCGGTTCGGAAGCCATGATCCTGCCTATAACAAATAACGCTGTTATATAAATAAAGCGAAAAGAAAATAAATATTGTAACCATCGCTTCCATCAATTCATATCTCGTAAAGTAAAGAACATCGACAGGACCATCTGTTATATGCCCGTCAGCTATAGCCTGGACTGGCTCAATAACGAAAAATATATATACAATAATCCATACCATTTCGTGTATATCAAAATATTTTGATTTTCTATTCATTACTGCAGTTATTACTAGAACAAACAACGGAAATGTTAAGAAAACAGAAAATATGTCTCTTGCGAAAATCGCATTTATTAAATAGTATAAGATCAACACTGAACATCTTGCGTAAATCATAGCCCATCTTTCATCATCTCAGTGGCCAATATTTTAGCGAGCTGTTCATTGCCTTCATTTGTCGGATGAACGCCGTCTGAGTACAAATGCGTATCCCATTGTGGAAATTTCGCCACGTCAACGATGCGAAGGCCCTCTTTTGTTGCAACAGCTTCTATCTCTTTCCTCTCAGGAAGCCATTCACGCCCACTTCTAGCTATTGTGAGTTCGTGCGCTGTCGGATAAAGCCAAATGAACCCTCTATGAGTATTTCTTGAGAATACAGTATTAATAATATTCTCAAACTCTATCACATGCTCACGAGTTATGAGCCCAGACACAGGTAGCTCGTTATTTTCATTTAATATAAGAATTCTCGGTAAAATATACCTCCGAAATAGATAACAGAAAGCACACATGACGCGCTGCGTCGGAAATACATACTCCCCTTTCCACTCTGTCTTTCGGTTCAGTGCTCCAGACATATACTCCCACATTACGTAGTCTGCGCTGTTTATTTTTTCTGCATTAGCTTTTAAATAGGCGAACTGATTCAATTGAGTCCAGCCACCCGTCGCGATTGGCCAAATAATCCGTCCAGATACCATGCCTCGTTCGATTAATGGCCCGAGCTTTTCTCTTTGTGGGAATGGATTGCCCCCCATTACAATTGAGTTTCCTATTAGAAATATTTTTGGACTTATATCCGGCTGCCACTCTCTAGCCGTCGGCATACTCATGGCATTAAAATACCAGTCGTTTTTCCTTTGGAAAAAGCCATTCTGTGATGGTCTTGGAATGTAGCCGATATCATCGGAAATATCATAAAGCGGGAAATCAGAATATCCAAATATTCTAGTCATGACTTCGGCCGCAACTGACATCGTAGCTACGGATATAACAAGGACTACTATCGCCTTCTTTCGTAAGATCGCTACAGCCACCCTCGTCACCATGTGATACGCGCAAACGCTAGCTTTTAGCCAAGCTTCTGCTTAGAAAAAGGAGTGGGATAGAACTCCAAATAACTCTCGATATCGCGCTTACCCACGGCACGACTTCTAACCCTACCGCTGGTATCAACAGCACTTTCCCCAATAAGGCCGTCGACATAGCCATGAAGCCATAGAGAAGTTGTGGCCTCAACGCCCCTGCGCTACTCAAGAATGAGGTCAGGGAATATTCAATAGAATCCACCACTTTCCATAGAGCTAACCCGCCCAACAGCACCAGGGTGGGGACCGCCACTCCGGCGGTCCAATGTTCAACGATCCACTGTCCCAAAAGCACCAAGCCAGAACAACATGCCGACGAAACCACCAGCGAGTTTACAAAGGCTCGTCGAAGTGTGTTTTTGACCCATGCGTCATCCTGCCGCGCTCGCGCTTCGGCATAGGCTGGCCAAAGCGGCTGCAAAGCGAGGTGGATGAGCATTGGAACGAGCCCGAACATTCGCTCCGGCACAGAAAAGGCCGTCACCGCCTCCGGCCCGAGCATTTTGGAGATGATCAGATTGTCGGAGGCGACATTTATTGCGACCACGATCTGAATCCCCAGAAA
>NZ_LUUM01000081.1:0-2133 GCF_001644125.1 Methylosinus sp. R-45379 | reverse complement strand
TCTCGGGCTTCCATTATGTGGATGGCTTGATGAAGCAGTGGACCGCGAAGGCGATTGCGCAAGAGTTCTTCGACATGGTGCATCGCTTCCCCGAATTGCCGGGAGGCGCGGGGTTCGACAGGTCGGACGTGAACTATCGTCGCATGGCGCAACTCGGCCTCGACGACGCCATGTTGCAGCGTGTCTTGCGGAGCGTGAAGGGCCATGCAGAGTCCGAGCGGGGAATGTTCTTCCCGTCCGAGACGCTGGTAGACCCTCGGCTCGACAATTGGACCGACCAAGAGGCTCGCATCGCCTTCGAAGGGGCCCTTATGCGCAAGGCTCGCCGGATCATTCAAGAGAACGATATCGGGTCCATGCACAAGTGGATGCCTCATCCTGTGTGGCAGATGATAACGCAGTTCCGCGCGTTCCCAATCCACGCATGGGATAAGCAGCTCATGCTCAACGTCGCCATGCACGACGGCGAGTCTGTTGCCTCCGCTGTTCTCGGCGCGGTCATCCCGACGCTCATCTATTCCGTCCAACAGCACGTCGCGGCTCTCGGGCGTAGTGACACCGGGCAATGGCTCGACAAGCGCCTGGACACTGAGCACATGGTAAGCGCCGCCATTCAACGGCATGGGTGGTCGTCGCTGTTGCCGGTAGCAATCGACACGGCATTGCCATGGGCGGGTCACAAGCCGGTCTTCGATGCGCGCAGCACGGGACAATCGTCTGACGTGATCTTCGGCAACCCCACGACGTCGCTTCTCTTCAAGGACGCTCCGAAGGCTATCGGGGGCCTTGTCGAGTCCATGTCGGATGGCCGTCAATTGTCGCAAGACGAGCTTCGCGACTGGCACAGGCTGTTCACGAACAATCTCGTCACAGGGGCAATCCTAAACTCGATTGTCGGCGCCCGGCCGGTTCACCCGCCGAAGCCTTCCACGTCGCACTAGAACTGAACGCCGAGGGCGGGGGTCGAATGTTCGGCTCCCGCTCTTACGAACGCCTTTGAGGACACGCCGCCGGGGAAGTTCCCCCGTGCCGCCCCCTCACACTGCAACCCCTCTGTCACAGAGCGCCTTTTCACGGCCCCGCACCTATCCCCGCGGGCCGTTCCCTTTCGCGCGTCTGTGCGCTCACGGTTCACAAGGAAACCCACATGCAAACCGACGACACCCTTTCCGCGCCTCTCGACACCCTTTCCACGGCCATCGCGCACCAAACGACGAGCCATCGTATCGACCTCGAGCCCGCCTATCGTGTGGACGCGAACGGCCGCTCCGCGGGGCATGGCAAGGCTTTCATGTTCTTCGAAGGCGAGTGCATCGGCGAGAGCCATCAACCGGCATTCGATGCGGCCCGGTATCTGTTGGCGAAGGGCTTGGCGCTGCCGAGCGACCGACTGACGACCTACCGCAACGGGAAGCCGTGTCTCTTCACAGTCGTCGGACGTGCCGCGAAACTCACTGTCCGAGAGGACGTCAACGGCGGCCTGACGATCGCCGCATATCGTCCGTTTGTGGGGGACCGTTCGCAGGTGACGGAGTGACGACCAAGATGGCGACGGAACATCATATCGACCTCATGTCCCTTCCCGCCACAGGCGGCAGCTACACGACGTCGTGCCGTGGCCGTTACTCGGCAGGGAAACGACCCCATACGAAGACCGCCATTTATCTCGGCAGCAAGATGTTAGGGGCGAGCTACCGACCGATCGAAGAGGCCGGGCGGCACCTTTTGGCGAATGGCATTGCGTCGCCGGGTGATGTGGTCGTGTTCTGGCGGGACGGGAAGCGCTGTCTGACGTTGACCGCAGGGGAGGCCGCTACGCCCCGTAACAAGGGCAAGGGCTCAATGTCCGACACACAGGCCGCCGAGTGAAGGCCGCCACCATGTTCCTATCGGGTCTCTGCGAAGCCCTCAGAGCGAGCCCCTGCGCCGACCTTGCGCCCGTCATGGCCGGCAATGTGAACAGTCTCGCCATTGCGGCGGGAGCCGCTGCGACCTTCCTCGCCTCAGGGATTTAGACGAGAGATTGTGCCTGTGTCCTGGGGTCCGACTCCCCGATACAGGTTGTCTGACAGAGATCGCTTGACAGATTGTCGAGTCTCTATTACGCGCGTGGGCGCTCACGCGTCTTGTCTA
>NZ_LUUM01000080.1:0-1154 GCF_001644125.1 Methylosinus sp. R-45379 | reverse complement strand
CCTCCAGGCGGAACTCGCGCAGCCCCTTCGCAAGATCGGCGGCAAGGGTCGAGAACGTCACGCGACCGAACAGGATGACGACGACCGCGCCGACGATGAGCCAGTGCCAGAGCGAGAGGCCGCTCACGGTCAGAACCCCTGGTAGATCGTCGGGCGAGTGACAAGCACGCCGCTTGTCGCATCGCCCGACCAGTTTGTCCGCGGGGTTTGGTCTGCCGGTAGCGGGAACAGGGAGACATTCATCGATGTCGTCGCGAGCACGAAAGTCATCTGCACGAGATACCAACCAGAGTCGCCAACTTTGAAGATGGCGGGCGTCTGATACGGCGCGACATTATACGATGAAGCTACCGATCCAGCGCCGGTCAGCCCGAAAACTTGGATGGTCTCATGCGTCGATGTGATCGCGCCATCGTGCGCAGCGAGCGCGAAATAATTGAGGCCATTCGGCTTGACAAGAGCCACGATCGTGTAGGGGACGCCGGCCAGAGCTGTGAACGCGCGATACGCTGCGTGCGCCTGGTTCACGGCATCCGGAATGATCGATAGGCACCCCTGCATCCAGGCATATGGCCCGAGCGCCGCTTGAAAGGCCGTAGCGATGTTGGCCGCCTGCCACCCGTTGAGCTTTTTCCCTGCCGCATGAAACGGCCTGAGCAAGCCGATCCCGTTCGGCGGCTGGTTCAGAGCCCGCACCTGGAAGCCATGCAGGCCGAGTCCATAGGCGCTCGCCGATGCGTTTTTCGACGCGACCTTGAAAGCGAGCACATGCGGAAATTCGTCCGCATCGGCCCAGATCGACGGAAGGATGATGCTTGCGCGATTCCCGTAGCTGTTGGACGCCGCATAAGCGTCTACAGTTGGATACCCGACCGGCAGCAAAGACCCCAGCTCGGCGGCGCTATACGCGCCGAGAGAGCCGTTGCCGAGTTGCAGCGACACCACGCCTTGCGCCGGGCCTTTTTGGTAGAGCATATCCACAACGCATGTTCCTGGAGCCATCCGTGGGAGGACAAACGGGATCATGTCATTCTGCGCGGCCGAAGAATTGTAGAGCCGCTTGTTCCCCGGCATGCCGGCGGTCGTATAGTCGAGCGCCCATGTGCCCACAGGGGCATTTACCGAGTCGCCAACGCTGTCGAGCGCAACGTCGC
>NZ_LUUM01000079.1:0-9421 GCF_001644125.1 Methylosinus sp. R-45379 | reverse complement strand
AGGCGAGGTGAAGAAACGCTAGCGCCTTGCGATTGAGGTTTTCGAAGTCCTTGGCCAACCTTCGGCAGCGACCGAGCCATGAACAAGGTTCTTTCCACGACCCAGCGGCGGGGCAAAACCTCGAAGCCGTTGGCCGCATCCGAGCGCTTGACGATCTCGGTGTCGACAAATGGCAAGGCCTTCTTCTGTGCGTCGCGGAACTGGGGGCCCTGATAGCCGCCGTCTGCAAACAACTTTTGCAGAAACGGGAATTTGCCGAACATCGTGCGTAGGACGAGAACGCCGCCATCGCGATCCTGAATGTCGGCGGGATGAACGAGCGCATGAAGCAGAAGGCCTATCGTATCGACGAGAATATGCCGCTTCTTGCCCTTGATCTTCTTTCCGGCATCGTAGCCGTGCGGATCGATGCAAGCCCCCCTTTTTCAGGGCTTTTCACGCTCTGGCTGTCGATGACCGCGGCTGTCGGACTGGCCTCGCGCCCCGCCGCTTCGCGGCATTTGACGTAGAGAGCATGATGGATGCGATCGAGAGTTCCGTCGTATGTCCAAAGATCGAAATAGCCGTAGACCGTGCTCTTGGGCGGCAAATCCTTCGGGATCGCACGCCACTGGCAACCGGTCGAGAGCACATACATCAGGCCGTTCACCACCGCGCGCATCTCGACCGTGCGCTTCCCGCCCCCCGTTTCGCCGGTGGGATCAGCGGTCCGACGAGCGCCCATTCCGCGTCCGTCACTTCGCTCGGGTAGCGCAATTTGCCACGTTCGTAGCGCGCGCGATTTTCATTCGTCCACATCGGCGGCCTCCGCGAGAATCAGACCGCGTCATTGAATCACAAGCGATTCATCCGATTCAATATGTCTCCGGACCGACACTTAGGAATGGGATTCAATGAAGATAAACGTCTGCGTGAACGGGTTGTTCCGCTACAGAAACTATATTCAATACTATGACAAAGCAAATGAACTTGGGAAATTCTATTTTTCTCACCGAATGAAAACTGCTGCGGGAAATTTGGGGGTTCAGAAAGAGAAACTGATAAATTTTTGGCCGAAGGAGTACCTTTTGCACGTAGGGCTCGCGCTCAACCCCTTGTTTAACGAAGACAAGCTGTACATAGGAATCTGTGAGGCTTGGCAAGCGGCGGTCATGGCTTCTTGGGAGGACTGCGATGTTGTTGAAGCGGTTACAGGCGGGATCGCTGATCGCGTTCTTCGTTTTGCAAAAAAAAGGGGTGCACGAATCGTAGGACATCCCGTTAATTCGCACCCCCTTACTTACGCATATCTGGTGAACCGCGAGGCCGAACGCCTGGGTTTAAAAAGGGGAACAATTCCAGACTCTATCACGCAACGGAAAATTGATGAACTCCGAACTTGCGATTGGTTAATCGTGGATAGCTCTTTTGTTAAGAAGAGTTTTGTCGAAAATGGTTTCCCAGAGGACCGAATATCTGTGATACTTGGTGCCGCACCGCCCAGATTTTTCGAGCCCCGGACTCTAGACGAAAGCAAGCAGCACGACAAATTCCGCGTTGTTTGTGTCGGAACGATCTCGGCCCGCAAAGGTCAACGTTACTTACTTGAGGCATGGCGCAAGCTATCCCTGCCGAACGCCGAATTGATCTTGGTCGGATCTTTGTCTCGAACTGCGGAATCCGTATTGAACGGATTTGACGGTTGCTATACGCATTATTCCAGCATTCCAAACCACGAACTACGAAAGCTACTGGTTAATTCCGATATCTTTGTGCTTCCCTCCGTCGAAGACGGATTTGCACAAGCAGCTTTGGAGGCTTTGTCATGCGGCCTTCCCAGCATCGTAACCCAAAATATGGGCGTCGCAGATCTTATAACTCACGGAGAAGATGGCATTATCGTGCCACCATTCGACGTCGACAGCATTGCTTCCGCCATCGAGGCATTCTACCGGAACCCCGAATTTTCTGCTGCAATAGGAAGAGGAGGCGCGAGCACAGTGCAAAATCTTGTCTCATGGGAATCATACGCCGAAAAGGCACTTGCAGTTCTCCGAGGGGTCGCACGAAAAAATTGAGAACCTTTCATGCAGAGCCGCACAATAAAAATTGTTACAAACGGGGTGTCGCAGTTATTTGATTTGTTTACGCGCTTAAGCCAACAGATAATAATTGTTCCTATACTTTTATTAAATTGGAAAGTGGAAGTCTACAGCTCATGGCTGACCTCTAATGCCATTGCCGGTTTTTTTTCGCTTTTTTCGGCTGGCCTTATTTCGTACCTTGCCAGCGCGGCCCACATTGCATGGACTCGAGAGGAATACGAGCGCGCCGAGCGTGCGACCCAAACTACGGGTTTCGCACTCGTCTGCCTCTGTTTGGTTGGGATTGGCGCTTCATTATTTTTGCTGTTCTGGTATTCGAGCACTGTGGTTGTTCTTTCAACCTCCGCAATTATATGGATATGGGCTGGATTTTTCGGCGCTCTCTATCGCATGGCGGACATGTACAGCCGCGGATTGTTAACGGCCAATGGCGTGTTGCTTATTCAGACGATAGCGCTCGGCGTGACTGTTTCGGCTGGTGGTGATATATCAATGGCGTCTTGGACGCAGCTGGCCACAAGCGCTGCCGGAATTTTGTATATGTTTTTTGATATGAGGAGGTTACTGCCTGGGTTCTCATTGATGCCGAGGGTGCCGTCGGCACAGGAGATTAAGTTCTTATTAAAACAATGTCCCGTGTATTTTTCTTTTTCGATTGGCTCGATCGCGTTCATCCACACTCCCATTCTCCTGCTAGGGATCGCGGGCGCCGCAAATCAGTCCGTCGTGGAGTTCAGTTTGGTGCGGACAATTTCAGGAGTAATCCGTCAGGTGTGCGGTCAACTAGGTCTATCATTTGGCACCGAGCTTGCGCGGCTGCGCGCGCTCCGTGACACCGAAGCATTCTCCACCTTGCTTCACACGAGTGTGAGAATACTGAGTGCCTTAAATGGAGTTCTTGCCGGTGCGTTGGCGTCATTTGGCATGGATGTGGTTGATCTATGGACTAAGGGCGCAGTTCGCCCTGATTTTTGTTTGCTCCTCGTTTTCTCCATCTCTCCTTTATTAACTGTGACTGGGAACATCACCGCGATTGTGCTTTCATTTGCTGGAATGCCTGCGGACGTCGGGCGGGCGTATGTATTACAGACCCTTCTCGTCGTAACGGTGGGAATTGGTGCAGCGTTAACTGGCGGCGCGCTGAGCATGGCACTAGCAGTCAGTCTTGCTGAAGTTGTGTCCATGGGGGGCTTTCTAGGAGCGGTTGGCAGCATGCATCTGATCGCGTCCCCAGTCCGCTCTATGAGCTCAAGCCTACTTGTTGCCACTATCGGATTTTTGCTTAGTTACTCTTTAGGGGCTCTTGCAGTTTCTATTTCAGCGCGCTTGTTTGCATCGCAGGCTATCGCTGGGCTTGTGATCTGGTCACCGTTTGCCGTCATTTTGATTGCAATGCTCGGTCTTAACCGGCGCAGTAGGGCCGCAGCGTTCCGGTATCTGTTGAACGAATTGAAGGCTTGGCGCAGATTGGGATAGCTTTGTTCATATTAGTCCTTTGAGATACCGACGCATGTTGTGGGATTCCCGAATCGGCTGAAATTTGATTCGACTTGGCGAACACAGGGAGGTTCGTCATGGCGGCGGCGATTGGGCTTCGGGTCGATTACGTGCGCGCTCCTTGCGGGCGATCGCGAAGCGTTCGAAGGACGGCCCGCAAGCACGTCGTCTCGTCGCCTTGGCGTCGATCTATGATGGCGGTGCGCGCAGCGAGGCGGTAAAATCGGCGGCGTCACTCTCCATGTCGTTCGCGACTGGGTGCTGCGTTTCAACGCTGATAGGCTGGAAGGGCTCGTCGATCGCAAGGCCCTCGGACAACCCTCACGGCTCGACGCCGTGCATCGAGCGGCGCTGGCCGCGCTCATCGAAGAAGGGCCGACGCCCGCTATCCATGGCGTCGTGCGCTGGCGGATCGTCGATCAGTGCCAGTGGACATTCGAGGAGTTCCGCGTCGTCGTCTCGGAACAGACCATTAGAGTATCCGTTATACGCAAGGGGCTTTTTCGGCCCAAATCCGGTCGTCGTGCAACAAGGCGTTGGCGAGGACGATCATTCTGCGCATGACGGCGGTAATAGCGATCTTGGCGGGGTTTCCGGCTTCGACGTGGCTGGCATAACGTGCCTTCATCTGTGGATTGAAGCGGCAGGCGACGAGCGCGGGCATATTAAGGGCTTGGCGGAGAAAAGCTCTGCCGCCACGAATGAATGCATGGCCCCTCCACGCGCCCGACTGTCATTGGACGGGCGCAAGGCCGGCGAGGCTCGACGCCTGTGCGCCTTGGAGGACGCCGAGTTCCGGCATTTCGATGAGCAAGGCGAAAGCGGTGATTTTCGAGACGCCGGGTATGGAGAGGAGAATTACGAATCGGCGGGCGAGGAGCGGGGCGCCTTCGATGCGCTGCTCGATGGCGGCGTCGATCTCCTCGACTTTCGCGTCGATTTCGGCGAGGCGCTTTTTGTTCTGCTTTTCGAGCAGAGAAAGCGTGATCGCCTTGGTGCGGTTTTTGGCGGCGGTGCAGTCTTTGATGAGCGCGGCTCTCGCCAGATGTAACTCTTTCATCTCGACGATGGTCTGGCTGACGCAAGGGCGGGGCTCAAGGTCGAGAACCTCTCCCATGTGCGCCAGCATGGCGGCGTCGGCGCGATCGGTTTTGACGAGCTTGCCGGCGGCCTTGGCGAAGCGACGCGCCTGGCTAGGGTTGACCTTGGCGATCGGAGCGCAGCGGTCGAGAAAGCCCGCCTCGACCGATATCTTCGGCGCCGTCTGTCCAAAGGAGGGCAAAGGCGCGGCGCTCGTTCTCCCCGCTTGCAACACCTATGCAATGAATTTGCTCCTCGCCGAAATCAGCAAAACGGTCGCGCCGGACGCCCACGCCGCTCTCGTCGTCGATCGCGCCAGCTGGCACATGACCGACAAGCTGGTCGTTCCGTCCAACATCACGCTCGTTCCCTTGCCGGCAAAATGTCCAGAGCTGAACCCGGACGAAAACGTCTGGCAGTTCCTGCGCGATAACTGGCTGTCCAACCGCGTCTTCAAATCCTACGACGATATCGTCGATCATTGTTGCGCCGCCTGGAACAAGCTCGTCGACCAGCCGTGGCGCATCATGTCCATCGGCTTGCGCGATTGGGTGCATAGGTTTTAATCAGTGAGGATTAGTATCAGATAGGTTCCCGAAGGGGCCCTTACTTGGAGACAACGCTGTTGCCCTCGCCAGATCGCGAGGCGGCTGGCCCTGTCGCTGCCCGCGACTTCCACGACAGCGAGCCGCTCGGAGACGCCGCACCGCAGTCTCGACGCCTTCGCCGACCGTAACCCACGCATATGATGTTGGAGCTGTGCAATGCGGACAGAATCGCGCTCACGCATGTGATGGTGTCGGAAGAGCCGCATACCGTGGAGGGCCTCCACCGGCGTCTGAAAGTGGGTTCGAGCCGCCTTCACAGCGCAGAACTGAACTGCCCTGCGAAGCAATTCCATATTTCGTCAGAAAAAAGTGCACTTCAACCACAAACTAAGAGGGCGAGATGAGTAGCTTCGCAAAAGCCTGGACGGAAATCCACGAGGCCAAGACGTTAACCGAGCGAATTTATTACATATCACCCCTTCTTTTGGGGCTACTGAAAGATGTTAGCACTATTATTGGACTTGATCGACGACGGTCTGCGAGCTCGAACGACGAAATGGAGCGGAGGATACACGAAAAAAACGGCAAAGTGCTCGCTTCACTTGGCGCAGAATCCGACCGCACATTCATCAAATCAGGTCCATTTTCTGGAATGGAGTACACTACTGCTTCAGCAGGTAGTGTATTAGGCGCAAAGTTACTCGGTGTTTATGAGAATGAACTTGCTGAGTGGGTTGAGCAAATTGCAAGTCAAGACAAATACGACACGATCATCGATGTGGGGTGCGCTGAAGGCTATTATGCCAACGGTTTTGCGTATCGTTGCCGACGTGCTCGAGTTTTTGCATACGACATTGATCAGCGCGCTCAAGAACTTGCAGCTTCACTTGCGCGCATTAACGGAGTCGAAAACAGAGTGACCATAGCGGGGGTGTGCTCCCAAGACGAGCTTCAGTCGCGTTTGATAACGGCCGAACACGCACTGGTCTTCGTCGACATCGAAGGTGACGAGGATGAGCTTCTCGATCCCAAACGGATTCCAGGGCTCCTCTCTGCCGATATCATTGTCGAACTCCACGAACATAAACGCCCCGGGCTTACATACCGTCTCCTCCACCGTTTTGCAGCAACTCATCGCGTCGAAATTGTCGCGGCGACGCCAGACGAGTGGAAGCTTCAATTGATCTCAGATAGAACTCCCGATATTCTTGAAATTATATCGGAGGGACGGAGAATTCCACAACTGTGGCTTCGCTTGTCCGCGGTGATCCAACATAGGGATGAGGCGCGCTGATTGGGAGCAGCTTCCCAGGGAAGAACTGATCGAGCTAATCCAGCGCTCTGCGGTGGCCGGCGAAGACGTCTCGTATCTCCTCGGAGTCGCCGCAATGAGACCCCAAAGGAGCAGCAAGAGAATTCAAAGCTGGCGGTAGAACCTATTAACAATGGTGCGAGCGCGCTTTGCGGCCGGCGGTGATTCCAGCGCGGAGCGACCGGCGGCTATCGCACAGTTTTGCCGTCGCGGTTCTACACCGCCTCTATTTTTTGCAAGCCATTGCAGCCTAACGCGATTGCAGTTGACAGGCTCAGCTCACGTAGCCGGTGAATTCTGCATCTTGAAGCTGGCGCAAGGAAAGGCATCACGAATGCGGATACTTATAACCACCGAGAGGTATTTTCCCGAAATTGGCGGGCTTCAAACCGTCACTCATAGCTTGGCCATGGAGTTTCTGGCCAAAGGACATGACGTGGTCGTTGTGACGCGTAGCAAAGACCTTGAAGGGTCGGTGTCGTACCACTATAAAATTGTCCGCCAACCAAGCGCTCGTGAACTATTAGTTTTGGTTACATGGTGCGACATTTTCTATCAAGCTTGTCTTGGGTTCAAGTCGCTTTGGCCACTGATATTCGTGCGGAGACCGTGGTTCGTAACACACCACATGCTTCTCGATTCGGGCACGTCTTGGCAGCGAACCCTTGGTATCTTAAAAAAGCGGCTCGCGAGGCACGCGTATGGCATCTCGGTGAGTAGATTTATGGCGGAGCACGTTGGAGATGGTTCCATTGTAATACCTAATCCTTACGACGATGCAGTTTTCTTTTTGCTTGAGGACGCAAAGCCCAGAAATAGCGTTGTTTTCGTTGGACGTCTTATACATGCCAAAGGTTGCCACGTTTTGTTGCAAGCTCTAGCGATTCTCGACGAGCAGGGGATCTGCGTTGAATGTACAATTATTGGTGATGGTCCTGAACGCGAGAGATTGCAAGACTTAGCTTACGAACTTAACCTTTCCAGGCTCAGATTTGTCGGGTACCTAGTCGGAGATTTACTTGCTGATGAACTTAGGAATCACTCGGTAATGGCTATTCCTTCGATTTGGCCCGAGCCATTCGGGGTAGTTGCTCTCGAAGGAATCGCAGCGGGGTGTGTTGCAGTAGCTTCTGATGTCGGCGGTTTGCCAGAAGCCTTGGGAGACTGCGGTCTACTGGTCCCTCCCAATAACCCGCGCGCGCTTGCCGACGGCCTAACCGTAGCGATGAATATGAATGTCGACGCGGACGACCGCGGGAGGCACCTTTCATCACATCAGAAGCGCTGTGTCGGAGAAAGCTACCTCCGTCAATTTGAACGCAAGATAATGGGCCTGAGAGCCTGAGCAGGTGAAATGCACGATGCGGCCGGATATCGACAAGTTGCGTGTCAGCAGCCGGGAAGCTGATCGAAGGACTATTGTGAAGATGGTATACATCATACTTATCTTCATTGTATTCGAAGGTGCGCTTCGAAAATGGGTTTTTGTATTTCCAGTAGCTCAGAAGTTGATTATTTTTCTTCGGGATCCGCTTGTTGCTGCAGTTTACATATTCGCCATAAGCAAAGGCCGCATGAAGGCATCACCATTCGTGATCGCTCCGGTTTTTGGCTTGTTCGGGATTCTTTTTATCGTAATCCTTCAAATATTCACTTCGCCAAATCCTCCTGTCCCCATTCTTATAATGTACGCTTTACGAAACTATTTACTTTATGTTCCTCTTGTGCAGGTTATCCGTGATAATTTTGAATCCAGAGATGTAGTCGGATCTATAAAAATAGTAATGATTGGTGCACTTATTTCTGCGCCGCTGATGGTCCTACAATCGTGGTTTCCGCCGGATAGTCCCATAAATCAGGGCTTCGGAGCCGATGAGGAAACCATGTTCGAAAACCTTGGCCTAGCTGAAGGACTGGTGCGAGGAACGGGCCTTTTTACGTCCTCCGCTGGCAATGGTCTTTTTTCCACTGTAGTATTTGCTTCTGTGTTGGGGATGTTGTCCGGACGTCATCATTTATTTAGACAAAATCGTAAACTACTTTCCTTTGGAATGCTCGCGGCGGTTGTAATTATTTTGTATTGCGGATCGAGGTCGGTGCTTTTTATGGTTCCGGTTGTCTTGCTGGGTGCGGTTGTGGGGACGGCCATGTCAGGCCGCGGTCTTGTTGCAACCAAGATCGTGTTGGTAGCCGCAATGTTTGCTGCCTTAGTTGCAATTGTTATGATTTATATTGTACCGGAGCGGCTCGATGCATACATGGTGCGCTTCACAGAGGCAGACTATTACGAATCTAGCGAATATCAGCTGGGCACGTTTGGTCGAATCCTCGGCACGTTCACGAATGTATTCGCGCTCGCCGATCGCGTGCCATTCTTTGGATATGGAGCGGGTTACGGAACAAATGCTGCGGTAATTCTTGGTTACATCCCCCTCAGCCTCTCGGCTGAGAGTGACTGGGACCGTCATGTTTATGATTTAGGAATGATAGGTTGGTTCGCTGTTGCCTTGTTCCGTATCTGGATGACAGGGTGGCTGGGATGGCGTTGTCTTCTTGCCGCGAAGCTGCCCGAAGGTACCTTGGCGATGACACTTTATTCTGCAATTGCCGTGACTGCCCTCTCCGGACAATTGGTAGGGCAAAACTCAATCAACGGCCTTGGATGGTTCGCAATTGGGCTATGTGCTGCGGCCTCGTCGAAACGCCAAGTCGTGCGGTCGGCTAGCGCGAAGGACATGCACCGCACGTATAAAGGGCTGCCTCGCCTTGGCGGCGCAGGAGTAGCTGAGTCGTGATTGACCTGCCCCTGAAAAATCCCACCAGCATCGATTAGAGTCCGGCCGATTGCAGGACGGACACGATGAAGAAGAAACGGTTCACAGAAGAGCAGATCATCGGGA
>NZ_LUUM01000078.1:0-1078 GCF_001644125.1 Methylosinus sp. R-45379 | reverse complement strand
CTGGAGAATGTGCTCCACAATGCGCTGCTGCTGACGCAGGAGACGCGCATAAGCGATGTGCCGATCGTCGAGGCGTTCGACGCGCTGCATGCGGAAGAAATCGCCGATTTCGAGATGCGCCTGCGCGGCCTGCTCGAAACCGCGATCACGCAGGGCGAGAAGAACCTTTTCGACCGCGTGACCCGTTCTCTCGTCTCGGTCGCTCTCGATCTCGAGCGCGGCAATCAGGTCCACACCGCCGATCGGCTCGGCATGAGCCGCAACGAGCTGCGCACCCATCTCGGCCATATGGGCGTCATTGCTCCGCGCAAGAAGAGCCTGCCGAAGAAATCGCGCGACCAGAAGCGGACGCCCGCGCGAAGCGCCCCCAATGTCGTGCGGCTGGGCTTTCAGAAATTCGGCACGCTCGCGGCCTTGCGGGCGCTCGGCTCGCTCGACGAGCATCTTCGACCCTTCGGCTACCGCGCCGAATGGCGGGAGTTCAGCGCCGGGCCTGCTGTTCTCGACGCGATCGGCCGCGGCGAGATCGACATCGGAGTCACCGGCGAGGCCGCGCCGGTCTTCGCGCTCGCAATGGGCGTTCCCTTCTTCTATGTCGGCTATGAATCGCCCGCCCCGACCGATGTCGCCCTCGTCGTCGTCGATCCGCGTCTCCGCTCGATCGACGATCTGAGAGGCAAGCGCGTCGCCTTCAGCCGATGGTCGAACGCCGATCATTTTCTCACGACCGCGCTCAACATCCGCGGTCTGTCGCGCGATGACATCGAGCCGGTCTATGTCCCTCCGACGCTCGATCTGCTCGAGGATTTGCGTGACGGCGCGATCGACGCATGGGCGATTTGGGAGCCGCTCCTGAGCGCCGCGCGCATGGGGAGCAAGGCTCACGTGCTCCTCGATGGCTCCGGCTTCGTCGAGAACCATCAATTCTATGTCGCGCGCCGACACTTCGCTTGCGGCCAGCCGCAGATCGTAAACGCGATCCTCGCCGAAATCCGCGCGCTCGGCGAGACGCCGCGCGAGCGCGCCGAAGACGAGCTCGGCGCCGTCGCGCGATGCCTGCATCTCGATCGGCAGGTGG
>NZ_LUUM01000077.1:0-1869 GCF_001644125.1 Methylosinus sp. R-45379 | reverse complement strand
AAGCGCGCATCAGCTCTATGGTGTTGTTTGTAACCTCTTCCAAATCGGTGAGTGATATGAAAGTGTCTTCACCATGGGCAATGGCATTTCGGCGCTTAAGAAGTATAACGTCGATGAAAGCAGCTTTGTCTGCAAATTGGCCTTGAGGAACGCCGCAAACTAGACATATTTCAGAAAATACTTCAAAATTTAGGTTTGATTTTGTGTTTACCAAATCTTCATTTACCCGGCTAAAGCGGCGGTCTGAAGAATGCAGGATTTCATCGATAAGCGCGCAGCGATCCACAACGTTTATTCTTGAAACGGAGAGGGCGGCCAGTCGCGGCAAGAAATAGTTCCGAAAGAACTGCTCGTCGAGTTGTGTGTATTGGAGTCGTCTAATCGCTACAAATTCTAGATATTTCCTCGCTGAGAACCTGATATAGCCTTCCCAATGTGCATAACAGACGGTAATGATGGCTCGAAGGAGAACCCTCTGTAATATTTGATCACTGCGCTTGATCGCGGACTTGAGGTCGGAAATCTCCCTGATGCGCCAGTTGCGGTCGTCGATAATCAGGGTGGAGAAATCGGTCTCCGTATACGGTTTGCTCATGGACGGAACCATACCTCGCCGAATGGCACGGTGCGTTGTATACGTATCGTTCCCCGTAAGCCAGGAGAGGTGAATCCTACAATCTGTGGCTGACTCCAGAAGCTTTCCGCTTTGTGCTTTACGAACGTCTTAGAATCCTGCGGGCCGAGTGCTAGGATCGCATCTAAATTCTTGGCTACGCCAACTGCTATCCCTTCTAAGGCGACTAACCCAACTTTTCCGGAATGGGTGCTATTTTGGAAGCGGCGGAGAGCATTTTCTCCTGCGATGTCGTCCAAAAGCGTGAACGTTCTGCTGATTACGTCTTCTGCCGCGGTGAAGTTTCCCGTTTGTGCAAGGGACACTATGCCTTCATCGATGTATTCTTCGACGTCGAGCTTCCCATCATACGGTACGCAGGTATGGACCAAGAAGCGCACAGCCATCTCGACATGTCGTTGTCTTTCCACCTGCTCCTCAGTGACAGAGGTAACTCGTCTAAAGGAAGGTTGGTCCGCCGCTCGCTTCACTGCTCGAAAATAGTTGTCATTTACCATTAACATTATGCAGTTTCTGAGCTCCTGAGCATTTGCTTCAGTGCCCCCTGCGTTGAGCCGCTGGAAAAGGTCATATTTCGTCTGGTCGTCGCTAGGCCGTTTGAGGATTTCGACACCGAGTCTTCCTCTGCGGATCGTCAGCTGCTGCGTTTTATCGAGGGGTTGTTGAGCATCCAAAGAAATGTCCGGAATGTTTTCTGATCGCTCCCAAACTGCGTTGTGAAGAGACGGGAGATATTTGGTTGCTTCAAGGATCGACGGCGAATGCAATCCTTTATCTTTGGAGTGCAATTGGCCCATGAATTCCAAAATCGTGGAAATTCTTTGCAAGCCATCGATTAGTTCCCAAGTTCCGTTATCTTTCTCAAAAACGAAAATAGACGGTATCGGAATTCCGAGAAGAAGCGATTCAATTAGTTTCGATTTCTGACCGATATCCCATCGGAAGAGACGTTGAAATTCTGGATCAATTATGAGTTCTTTCTGCGCGTACATGCTGACGATCTCTCCGATCGACATTTGATACGCGTCTGTCCGGACGAGGCGCTGTGCGCTTTCGATTTCTGCCGATAGCATTCAATCTTGGTCCTTAAAGCAAGGTGTTAGGTGGGATCTTAGCATAGAGAGGGTAGCCTCTCTATGCTTATCTCGATCGCTCCTAACTAAAGTTCAATGCAGGGGGAGTTTCCCCATATCTGTCGGCCTTCTTCGATTTAAAGGCGATGGTGCTCCAACCCA
>NZ_LUUM01000076.1:0-1336 GCF_001644125.1 Methylosinus sp. R-45379 | reverse complement strand
GGAAGGTCTCGAACGATGGATCGTCGCCGAGCTGTGTGCGAAGAACCAAGGCGTTGGCGAAAAATCCGAGCAGGTTTTCCAGTTCCGATCGCGTACGGAACGCGATAGTCGTTCCGACCGCGAGGTCGCTCTGGCCGGTGTAATGGAACAGGAGCGCCTTGAATGTCGCGAGCAAGACGACGAACAACGTGGTGTCGTTGCCGCGGGCCAAATTCGTAAATCCATCGCGCAGGCTCTCCGACAAACGCCATGAATGGGTCGAGCCGCGATGAGCTTGTTTCGCCGCGCGCGGCCGATCGGTCGGCAAAGCCGACAAATCCGGCAGGCCTTCGAGGCGCTTTTTCCAATAAGCGATTTGCTCGGAGCCGCTCTCGCTCTCCATCGTCCGCCGATGCCAATAAGCGAAATCGCCATATTGAATCGGCAGCGGCGCCAACGGACTGGGCGAATGAGACAGCGTCGCCGTGTAGAGTTGGCCGATCTCCCGGATCAGCAGCCCGCTCGACCACCCATCCCAGACGATGTGATGCACTGTCAGGAGGAGCGCATGGCGCGCCGGGCCGAGCTTCAACAGCGTCACCCGAAGGAGCGGCGGACGCGCGAGATCAAACGGCTGGTGCGCTTCCACGCCGGCTCGCGCTCGAACTTCACTTTCTTGCGACGCAGGATCGATGTCCTGAAGGTCGACATGCCCGATCGCCAGATCGACATGCGGCGATATGATCTGGACTGGCGCGCCGTTCTTGCTCTCGAAGCCGGAGCGTAGAACGTCATGGCGGCGGATCACCTCGTTCAGACTGGCTTCGAGCGCTCGCGCATCGAGGAGCCCGTCGAACCAAGCCAGCAGCGGAATATGGTACAACGCGGCGTTCGACGTCACCTGGCATTGGAACCAGATGCGTTCCTGGCCGAACGACAGCGGATTTTGTGACGGCGGGCGAACAGATATTTCGTTGCGCGCGACGTTGGGGCGACGTCCCCGCAGCTTTATTTCGAGGAGCTCCCGCTTGGCTGGGGACAATCGTCCCTTTCTATCCTCGCCGGCGATGGGGGTCGCGCTCATTTCTTCCACACTCCAGTCGTGGGCGATTGCTTCGACTCGGCGAAGCGACAGTCGTTTTGCGAGACTATTCCGCCATCTGCTCACGGAGGCTCGCGGCCTCCTCGTCGCTGACGGCCTCGAGGGTCGCGATCAGCGACTCCTCGATCTGTTCCGCGAGCGCGGCGATCGTCGTGGCTTCGAATAAATCGCGAAGCGGAATCTCGACGTCGAACGCCGCTCTTATTCTCGATCGCACCTGGATGGCGAGAAGCGAGTGGCCGCCGAGCTCGAAGA
>NZ_LUUM01000075.1:0-3564 GCF_001644125.1 Methylosinus sp. R-45379 | reverse complement strand
AGATAGAAAACATCCTGGGGATTGATCCAAGCGTAAGCGGGCAGCTTGGCGAGGAGCTCGGTCGAAACAAGCCCGAAGATGAAGGGACGCACCCCGATGTTGAACACCGTGGCAGCCAAGCCTGTCAGCGCAAAAAGGCGCAGCGCCTCCGCCGCCGCGATGGAGAACACGCGTCCATCGAGATAGATCCCCGTGAGACGCCACAAACGCGCGGCCGCAAGCGCGGCCAGCGCCCAGGTTGATAAGGCGATCGACGTCGAGGACCAATAGCCCAGAGCGGATACGCTCTCAGGGTCCAGGCCATAGAGCTTGTGCATGGTCTCCAGACTGTCGGCGCGATGGCCCCAGTTCCAGCTCGTCAGCCCGAGCCCGAAAACGACCCAGGCCGCAGCGACGAGGCGAATCGAAAAGCAGGCCCAACGCAGCTTCGCATTGAGCGCGACGAGCTGCACGGATGGCGGTGGGGCGCTCTCATCGATGGCAATGGTCATAACCCTCATCCTTTTTCGAAGACCCATTAAACGGTTCGACACAGTCGCAAGGCGACCGCGCTCGAAGCTCAGACGAACCGCGCGTGCTCGCTGGCGATTTCCGCAGCGGTCTCGAGAATCACACTAAGCGCCAGAGTGAAGACGCAGCACAGCACGAAAAATACATCAATCGGAGCCAGCCAAACATCCATCGGTAACTTGACAATATGCTCGGTCAAGATAAGCGCGGCGGCGAGCGGCAGCGTCGTGAGGTCCACGATCGTGGCGGCGAAGCCCCACAGGGCGACGAGGCGCAAAGTTGCAGCAGCTTCGACTGAAAAGACTCTCCCTTCCAGATAAATGCCCGTAAGCCGCCAGAGCCGAGCGACGGCGATGGCAGCCAAGGGGAATTTGAGCATCACGATCATCACGGCGCTCCAGTATCTGAAATCGGAAACTCCAGCCGGGTCCAGTCCGTAAAGACGGGACATTCGCTCGAGAAGCGCGGTTCGGTCGGTCAAGTCCCACAAAATGATCGCCGGCTCGAAAACGATCAAAACCAAAGCGGCCAGGCGGATTGAATGGCATGCCCAACGCAGCTTTGGGTTCAGTGCGAGGAGCCGCGTGGAGTTGATCGGCGCGCTGTCGTGAGTCGTGTCGTTGCTCATGGTCGCGATCCTCGTTTTCGCGGAATAGCTCCTGCAAGCCGAAATTAGACGATTTGCGCGTGATCAACAGCGCTCTCGACCGCTGTCCTTTGCCCAACGGGCGGCCCTGCGATCTCCGCCCACCGAGCAAAATTCGCGACCTTCCATAGCATAGGCCTTGGCCCGGTTACGCACGCGCCGCTCCGGAACAACGTCGGCAGCTCGAAGGGGCGTTCAAGCTGCGGGCTCGTCGACGCAGCCGGCGACGAGCAGTCGAGGGACGGCTCCGGGAGCGAGGCGAAGAGCGACCGGCTTGCTCATAATTACGCTCCTCCATGATCGGATTATCATTGACACGATATAAACTTAATGTCAAACATAATACTATTAACCCACAGCATGGGCACGAGCCCATCCTGCGAAAAGCCGTCTGGGCGCTCCGCTGCGGCGAAGGCCAAATGATTACTCGAGCGAAGGATACGATATGAAAACCGGGATCATCGTCTGCTGCACAGCTCTGTTTTCCGTCGGCGCAGCGAACGCCGCGGATCTGCCTGCCCGCAAGGCGGAGCCCGATTTCGTGCCACCGCCGGCGCTTTTCTACGAGGGCTTCTATGTCGGTGCGCAAGCCGGAGTCGCCGGTTTCGGAGACCGCGCGCAATCGGCGCTCGCGTCGAACAATGCTGTTCTCTTTTCCAAGACCGCAAGTGGCGGCAGCTTCATCGGCGGCGCCCACGCCGGCTACGATTGGCGCTACGGTTCCATCGTATATGGCCTCGTCGGCGACATCTCGGGCGCCCGCGCCCGCGCCTACACGATCGACCCCATTTTCGGTTATGGCGTACAGAACACGATCGACGGTCAGGGATCGATTCGCGGACGCTTGGGCTTGAACTACGAGCGCGCGCTGCTTTACGTCACCGGCGGTTTGGAACTCGCGCATATCGAGCGGTCCTATCAGGCGCCCCTCGGCTCGATGACCACGAATTGGTGGTCGGTGACGCCGACCGTCGGCGCGGGCGTCGAATACGCCCTCGATACGCGCTGGAGCGCACATGTCGAAACGCGGTGGTTCGGCGGGCACACGCAAGCCGAGGCCGTGAATTTCGTACGGCCGGCGCTGGCGACGCGACACGCACAGGGCGAAGGCTCGCTGACCGCGGGCGTGAGCTATCATTTCGGCAAATGAGCGGCGATCGGGCGCCTCGTAATTAGTGGATTTCGTCAAGCTGATGCGGCCGCGCCGCTCGAGGAGGCCCTTTCGCCGCGGCCGATCACAAATAGACTTCGAATCGCACCTACCGCTCGAGAACTGTCCCCATGGTTTCAAAGCTCGCGATTTTTCCGATCTGCCTGACGATGGCGACGTTCGGCGTCGTCGCCGCCGAGGAAAGTGTATCACCGACCGTTCCGCCGGCGACGCAGCTCAACCTCGTAAAGTCGAAGAAAACTAAAGCCAAATCGGCTGCGCCGCTTTGTCCACGCGGCGGGCAACGGAAGGATGATCCGACTTGTTTCGACTTCAACGATCTGCCGATGCGGGCCAAAACCAAGGGTCCCGACGGGAGAGCGGGCAACAGCTCCATGGCGCCGACTCTGTTCTTAAAAGGCCCAGGGCAGGCTCTCATCAACGATCCAAACGTAAAGCCTCCCCGAGGCGGTTCGGTCGGACTTCAATTTTTGTTCTGATCTGGCCAATCCGGCGACGGCGGTTCAACAGCGCGCCGAGCACAATAAGGAAGGCGGCGAAGAGGGCGGGCGCAGATACCCAATCGTGTTCGCTATATGGTTTTGGGGCAACCCAAATCTGGTGACTTTAGGCAACGCGCTGAATTCGATCATTCAGCGGCGAATATATCTCATGAACAGCGGTCTGGAATTTCGTGCGAAATGTTGGCGCGAAAGGGTGGGGCTTTGTCGTGACTCGACCGGAGCCATGGCAAGGTCCGACTTGGGTCAAACTTTCACGTTCGCGGTCCCGAACGGCCAAGGGGCGCCATAAGCCGACCTTCCGCACCAAAAGGATGAACTAAAACGTATTCTGCGATGTTGCGTACCGGCGGGGTATCCAAATCTCAGGCGGCGCATTCTCCAAATTCACGAGTTTCGGTGAGTGCGTTTGTTGGAGGCTTCGTCGACGCCGCGGCTCGTGGGGATGTCGCCACACGTTGATGGAACACGGACACGAAGGCCTACCCCTCTTTCGTCTCAGCGCGGTACTCCAATATATCGCCGGGCTGGCAGTCGAGAACCTTGCAGATCTTCTCGAGCGTGTCGAAGCGCACGCCCTTGACTTTGCCCGATTTCAGCAGGCTGACGTTGGGCTCAGCGATGCCGATATGCGCGGCGAGATCGCGCGAGCGCATCTTGCGCTTGGCGAGCATCACGTCGAGATTGACGATAATCGGCATCTTACACAAATCGCTCATGCTCGTCGACGAACTCGG
>NZ_LUUM01000074.1:0-1160 GCF_001644125.1 Methylosinus sp. R-45379 | reverse complement strand
GTCTCGTGAGCCTCGCCGAGGAAATTCGTCTGCCCTCGCCAAAACCTCCAATGCGCAGAGCATCGGAGATTTCGGTGGGACATTTGTCATCGATCGTCGGACAGTTTTCTCGTTTTGGGGACAGCTGTCCCACGCGGCGCGGCGCGCATGTGTTGGACAGCGTGGGGCGCGAACGCGTCTGTGAATATTTGCGGCGCGTGCATCCGCAAAAAACGGCCGAGGCGATCGAGGCGCGCACGCGCGGCGCAGTGACGGCCGCCCGCGCGCGCAAATGGTTCGGCGCGCGGGGATCGGCGCCCGATTTTATCGCCCTGCTCCATCTCATCCGCGCCTATGGCGCCGAGTTTCTGGTTTTTGTGATCGGCGACGCCCCCGAGAGTCTGCTCGAGGCGGCGATGGCCGAACAGCGTGCGCGTATCCTGGAGCAGCGTCGGGCGCTCGAGGCGGAGCTCGAGTCTCTGTCCAGTCGTTAACTGGTCCAGTCGGTAGCCGCGAGTAGCAACCGAACGCGCGAGAATTCTCGATGCGCAAATTCTGGCTATTGGCCGGCGCGGCCTGCTGCGTCGGCGCGAAGGCGTCGCTCGCTCTCGCCATAGCGGCCCCGCGTCCGCTGCTGCTGCTCAATGACGCGTTTCTCTGGTTACAGGATGCGTGCCTGCGCGTGCGGCTCGGCGAGTCGGCGCGCGCTGTGTTCTTCGCCTGGTGGGTGCGCGCCTTCACCTGGCCGGCGCCGCCGCGTGGGTGGCGGGTGCGGACGGGCGGGGCGGCCGGGGTGATCTATTATCCCGCCGCTTTGACCGAGCTGGAGGCGCTTCGCCTCGCCGCGCGCTGGCGTGATGCGCAGCGAAACGGCGGCTCTATGCGAGTTCTCGATGCTGACCAAGGTGAGCCGCGATGAGCGCGCCGCTCGATCTCACCAAGCCTTATCGCCAGCGCGGCGGGCGTAAGGCGCGCTTTCTCGGTGAGATCGCGGACCCCGAATTTCCGCTCGCATTCGCGCTCGAGCGCGGGGATGGCCGCGAGGGCGTCGATTGCTTCACGCGCGAAGGGCGTTGGCTGCTCAGCGAGACGGATGATCGCGACATCGTGAATTGCGAGGCCGCCGATGGCTGATCTCTTCGGCGGCGCGCTGGCGCGTGATGCGAGCCCGAAGGCTCGCG
>NZ_LUUM01000073.1:0-2302 GCF_001644125.1 Methylosinus sp. R-45379 | reverse complement strand
CGGCGCAGCAAAATTCCTGACGTCGTTCTCTCCCCCTAATCCTTCGGCGAGGCGACGAAGGATGACAGCCCACGTGGCCGCATCGGAGAAGCTCTGCCTACGTGCGGTCATTTTTGTCCTGTCGCAGCCACACGGCGGCTAACGCTGCCTTCGCGAGGGCGGCCCATCCCAGCGATCCGCAAACGCCCTGTTAGCGCCGGCCATGATATGCCATAGAGAGCTCCCCATCAGGTTTCAATGAGGTATCGCAATGGCCAATCCTTATCATAACCGACCATTCTATACCTTTTGGAAATCCGGCGTCGCCGAGCAGACGGACGTCGATCCCGTGGTATCGTCTACTCTGTCTCTGTCGAGAGCCGACGCCATAGCGACGGCCGGAAGTTGTTTCGCGCAGCATCTCTCGCGAACGATCATGCGCCAAGGTTTCAATTATCTGGTGACAGAGGCCTATCAGGAACGACCGGGTACGGTCGATGAAAACTACGGCGTATTCCCTGCCAGATTTGGGAACGTCTACACGTCACGGCAACTGCTGCAACTCTTCGATCGGGCATATGGTCTTTTTCGACCGAAAGTCGACTGGTGGCGCGGTCGTCAAGGCGAGATAATCGATCCGTTTCGACCTCGAATTCAGGCCACAGGCTTCCATGACGTCGATTTAATGCGAGCCGACCGCGAATCGCATCTGGCCGCTGTGCGAGAGATGTTCGAATGCTGCAAGGTTTTTATCTTCACGCTCGGATTGACAGAAACTTGGCTTTCGAAGATTGACGGGAGCGCATTTCCACTGGCTCCTGGCGTCGTCGCGACGGAAACACCCGGAGACGAAGCCGAGTTCCACAATCTCAGCGCCGCCGAGGTCATCAAAGACCTCGAGGAGTTCTTGGAAAAATTTTCGCTTGTGAACCCGAGCGCGAATATCATTCTGACGATTTCACCTGTCTCGTTGATCGCAACTTACGAAGATCGCCATGTATTGGTATCTACGATCGCTAGCAAAAGCATTCTTCGCGCCGCTGCTGAGGATATCTGCCGGCGATACCGACAGGTCAGCTATTTTCCTTCCTATGAAATCATCGTCGGACCGCAAAGTGGTGGTCGATTCTACGCGCCTGATCTGCGCGAGGTCGCTCCCGAAGGCGTCGACTATGTGATGTCCATCTTCAGCCGACATTATCTTCTCGACGAAACCGCACACGCAGCGGATTTAGAACCGCGTGCCGGCGGCGAATCCAAGAATGCTTTCGACACGCCAAAGTCGTCGAGCAATGCGCTATCGACGAACCCGATCTCGGAGAGTGATATGAACAGGCTAAAAGACGTTACTGCGATCATTTGCGATGAGGAGGCGATCGTAAAATGAGGCGGATCGCTGTCATCGGAGTATGTCAGGCCTGGGGGATCGGCGATGCGCTCACGTTTCTATCGGAAGATGCAGATGTGATCATTCTGGAGGCGCCGGCCATACAAAACCGTGGCGCCCTACATGCTGCATCCTTGCTTCTAGAGGACAGAGACCTCATCATCACCCAGGGGCTTCCAGACGAGTATGGTCCATTGGCGACCGAAGCTCTGCGAACGCGCTTCCCCAATCTGGTGCAGGTTCCCGTCTTCACATTCACGGGGTTCCACCCAGACTGTATTTATTTGGTTCTGGAAGGAAAGGCATATTCTTCTCCTCTTGGGCCTTATAACTCGGCAATTGTCGCTGCGGCTTTTTCGCTCGGCATGCCGATCGACCGCGTCCCGGGTCTTTTCAATGCTTTCATTTTTCGTAAGGCGGGCTATTTCGACGAGTTCGCGAAAGCGACGGAATATGCTCGGCTCGTGATGAGCCAATTCGATTTCGACATCGAGCCCGATTGGCCTGATTGGCTAGCGCATGCGCCTTTCATGCATACGATCAATCATCCGAAAGCCTTTGCCCTCGCGAGCATCGCCAAGCTCGCCGCGGTAAAGGCAGGCCTGATTCCGAAATCGAAACCCATTCCGACTCTACCCTACGATACCCTGTCGACCAGCGCTGTATGGCCAGTCTATCCGGAACTGGGGCGGCCGATCGGCGTTCAAGGGAGCTACATCTTCAAACAACCCGAGAACTACAAGGAGGAGATGGGTCATGGAGTCATGATGAGCTTGGCTAGATTCATCAGCGGGAGCTATAATTTTTATGGTACCTATCCGCGTGAGGTGTTCGAGCTCGACGCCGTCGTCCGCATGAGGTCGGTCCTCACCGAATGCATCCGATAAACGAGAGTCGCGACGACTAGGAGAGTTTGACGAGCGCCGCGCGCCAATG
>NZ_LUUM01000072.1:0-1162 GCF_001644125.1 Methylosinus sp. R-45379 | reverse complement strand
GGCTTCAACGTCCCGGCGCCAGAGCATGAGTAACGCGCCGAGCCGGCGCAAGGCGCGGGCGACCGCCGCCACGGCGTGCGCCACCGCGACGCCGTTTCCCAGCATCGCGTTGCTGTTGCAGGGCGGCGGCGCGCTTGGCGCCTATCAGGCCGGCGTGTATCAGGCGCTGGCCGAACACCGGATCGAACCCACCTGGGTCGCCGGCATCTCGATCGGCGCGATCAACAGCGCGATCATCGCCGGCAATGCGCCCGAACACCGGGTGGATCGGCTGCGCGCTTTCTGGGAGGGCGTGTCGACCGGGCTTAACGGCTGGGCCGACTGGCTGCCGCACCTCGTTCATGAGAAGCATGTGCGCGGGGTGGTCAACCAGTTCGCGGCCGGTGGCGTGCTGATGAACGGCGTGCCAGGTTTCTTTTCGCCCCGCTTCCCGTCGCCGCCGCTCCAGCGCAGCGGCACTGTCGGCGCGACGAGCTGGTACCACACCGCCGCGCTCCGCCCCACGCTGGAGCGGTTGATCGATTTCGACCGGATCAATACGCGCGCGATGCGGTTCAGCGTCGGCGCGGTCAACGTTCGCACCGGAAATTTCGCCTATTTCGACAACGCCACCGATACGATCCGGGTCGAGCATGTGATGGCGTCGGGTGCGTTGCCGCCCGGTTTTCCGGCGGTGGAGATCGACGGTGAACAGTATTGGGACGGCGGCATGGTGTCGAACACGCCCCTCGACTGGGTGCTGTCGGCGCCGTCTAGGCTCGACACGCTGATCTTCCAGATCGACCTGTGGAGCGCGGCCGGAACGGTCCCGCGCGATCTGGCGACCGTCGCTGTGCGGATGAAGGAGATTCAATACTCCAGCCGCACCCGCGCGGCGACCGAGGCGTTCCGTGAGATCCAGACCTATCGCGCCGCGTTCGACACGCTGTTTCGGAACCTGCCCGATGCGTTGAGGGAGACGCCAGAAGCGCGGTTGCTGGCGGATGTGTCCGACCCGGCGGCGTACAGCATCGTCCAGCTCGTCTATCGATCGCCTACCTATGAAGGCGCATCCAAGGATTATGAGTTTTCGCGCCAGACGATGGAGGATCATTGGCGCACCGGGTACGAAAACGCGCTGACCACGCTCGCGCATCCCGAGATCCTGGCGCCGCCGACCGAG
>NZ_LUUM01000071.1:0-1209 GCF_001644125.1 Methylosinus sp. R-45379 | reverse complement strand
TCATCGGGTGGGAGTGACCATGCTCAGTCTCGGACTATCCCTCACCTCTGTTGCCACCCTTTCTCAGGGCGTGCCTGCCCTCGCCTTCACCTTCCAAGGGCGTCCGTTCACGTTCGGCGGCGTCGCATTTGCCTATGGAGCCCCGCAATGACATGGCCGGTAGAAAATCCGTCGAACAGCATCCCGGCTTTCGTCGCCATGCGTGGAGCCATAGGTTTGGGCGCCGACTTGCGAGAACTCGAGGTCCCTTCCTCCCCAGATCAGCGCCACAATATCGGCGTTGTCGGCCTAGAGCCGTCCATGTTCTACGCGAATAGTGCATTCCATGTGCTCTTCAACTATTCGAACAACCTCGGTTACGTTACATGCAGCGGTGATCCGACAATCGCCGATAATTGGAGCGATCCGCAGATTATCCTCGGTCAAGGCACAGGAGGGTGGGCGAACCAGTGCCTGCACGGCTACGCGCTGATCGATGGATCGACGATCTACTTTTATTTCGTCAGCAACAGTGATTGGGCGACTTACGTCACGTCCACGAGCCTTTCGACGCCGACGAGTGGATGGTCTGCGCCGTCAAAGGTCGTCGATAATCTCGGCGTCGTGAATGGCAATATCGCCGCCATCAAAGACCCGCAATCCGGCGTCTACTATCTGCTCCAAGAAGCGCAGATCGACATGGCGGGGTGCTTCGGCCGAAGCTGGCAGTGCGTGATGCTGAGCGCGTCTGCTGCGACTGGTCCGTTTTCTGTTGTGGTCAGTCCTATCGCGTCGCTCATGCCCAACTTCGTCGCCGGGAGCGCATCCGCCGGCTGGATCGGCTACGACACTGCGAGCCAAACCTATCTACACTACTTCCACGGCGCGTCGTGCTCGCGGTCATATCCAACGAATGTCTATCGCGCGCGAAACACAAAGGGCCTCCAATACGACGCGTGGAAAATCGACAACGATGGGTGGCCGATCGCCACATGCGTCGATATTCGCGAGGTCAATCAGATCGCTGATATCTTCCTTTGCCAAGGCCAGGACGGCCAATGGTATGGGATTTGGGAAGGCGTCGACAATACAAACGGCGGCTACGCCAATTATCTGATTGTCGCGAAGATGGACTCGCCGCCGAAGCTCATGACCACATCCGGGATGGCGGCGGCGGAACCGCGGCACGTCAACCGGCCCGGCTTCGAGCACACGCGGCCGTTCCTGATC
>NZ_LUUM01000070.1:0-1089 GCF_001644125.1 Methylosinus sp. R-45379 | reverse complement strand
CGCGCAGCTCGCCGCGGCGGTCAAGGAGCGCGACATTTTGAAGAGCGACGAGACCGGCCGCGACGCCGGCCAACTTCGGGGCGATTGTCCTGTCGAGCATATGCACTATGCGCTCACCGGGATGATAACCGGCTGGGCCATGCAGCAGCTACTGCTCGGTCAAAAGGGCCTCGACACTGCGGAAGAGCGTGCTGCGTTCTTCGAGGACGCATGGGCCCTTTTTCTGAGAGGCGCCGCTCCCTTGCATGGTGTTCCCGAAAGGGGCTCTGTAGACTGAGGGCAGGCAGTCTGCCGACGAGTGAGGGATTGCCTCGGCGACCGTGTTCCAACGATGGAAACGGTGAACTCGAGCGACTTTCTCGGTATCGCTCACGCTTCTCCTTTCCATCGCGCTAAATTACGGCGCTCCCGCTTGGAAATATCAATGCTCGCGCAGGGCGCGCTGTGCTCGTTCGGGCGCCGGATCACGTTCGGCGCTGCTCAGAACCCGTGACGACAGGCGGGGTGGCGCTCCCCTCAACCCCAGCAATCGCAGGTCCAGCAACTTGACTCTATGTCGCGAGCCATTTAGGAACGATACCGTCTCGTTCTATTGATGCGAACGAGCAGTAGCCGGGCAGTGGTAAGCGCTGGCGCTTGTACGCCGTCTGTCTCGCCAGGGCATCCCGGCCATGTACAGGAGATCCCATGATGTTTCGAAAGCTTGCTCAGGTTTCTACCTTAGCCATAAGCTTAGTGGCCGCCGCCGGATCATCTGCCCATGCGGATGGATGGGCTGCTGTCGCCGGTCCCCACGGCGGAGCGGCTGCCGTGAACTATCAGGGCGGCCAGGTGTTTCGGGGCGGCCGTGGTGCGTGCTGCTATGGTGGGAGCGCAGTCGCCGGGGCCGCCGCCGTGGGTCTCGTAGCGGGGGCCATGGTCGGCGCGGCGGCGTCTTCGCGTCCGGTTTACGTCGCCCCCGCGCCTGTTGTTTACGCGCCGCCGCCAGTCGTCTATGCGCCGCGCCCCGTCGTCTACGCGCCGGACGGATATTACTACTACCTTCGCTGACGCGGCAGGCCGCGACTGCCCTAGAGCGCTTTCCGATCG
>NZ_LUUM01000069.1:0-4851 GCF_001644125.1 Methylosinus sp. R-45379 | reverse complement strand
GACTACGGGCGCGGCTGGAGTCGCTCGCCGCAAAGCGTGGCGTCGCGACACGAATACACTGGCCCGGAATGCTCACTGGCGACGCAAAATGGGGCGCATTTCGTGCTGCGGAATTCTTCGTTCTGCCATCCCATCAGGAGAATTTCGGCATTGTTGTCGCCGAGGCGATGGCGTCGTCGCGCCCCGTGCTCATCACTGACAAGGTCAATATATGGCGTGAAATCGAGGCGGATGACGCGGGTATTGTCGTCAGCGACGACGCTGCCGCAATCGAGTCCGGCCTTCGCCGTCTCTGCTCGATGACCAGGAAAGAGCGCGAAGCTATGGGCGAGCGCGCGCGGAAATCATTTCTCGCCCGTTACGACATCGAGAACAACGCGACGAGCTTGCTCGCCACGATCCAGAATGTCACGCAGGGAGCGACGGAGCAACAGGCGAGCTGCGGTCGGCATGAGGATACGCGATGTCCAAGCCGGTGAGCCTCGCAAGCTCAGTCCTTATCGCGTCCTTGCTCTCGAGATGGACGATCGCGCGGCGTAATTCCAGCACGCGCACATCGACGAGGAACCGATACCAGAAACCTTGTAGGAAATGGTATATCAGACCTTCTCGACCATCGAGGAAGCCCACCTGAAAGAAATAGCGCCATAGAAAATAGGCGAGCGGCCCAACGCCGAAGGGAAGCCTGTTGTAAATGCGGGCCTTCACCAATCGCTTCAGACGCGCTTGCACGCTGCTCGCCCCATCCTCGACCCCTTCGTCTGGTGGGAAAAGGCCATATTCGGCGTTCAGCCTGTCGATCGCCTCACGTGTCGTATATTTATTGTGCTTATCTGTGAAGAAGGCGATGTCTTTGAGGTTATCGTCACAAAAATCGTGGTCGAAGGTAACGGCGCGACCGCGCAACAGCACCATATGTTCATCCATCCACCGCTGCTCGATCTTCGCCGAGCCTTTGCGCCAGATGCGGAGAAGCGTGAGCGGGTAGCGCCCGCCATGCTTGATCCAGCGGCCCATAAAGATGTGCCGCCGATTGATGTTCACGCCGGTCACATCCGGCGGCAGCGATGGCAGCTTTTGCTTGATCTCCTCGATGAGTTCTGGTGTCAGCGTCTCGTCTGCATCGAGTCGCATGACCCATTCGGTCTCGATCGGCAAATTGTCGAGAGCCCACTGAAATTGCTGCGCCTGATGAGTGAATTCGTGTTGATAGCTTTTTGCTCCACCCGCGCCGGCCAACTCAATGGTCTCGTCATTAGAAAACGAATCGACGAAAAAGATGCATCTTGTGAGCGATTGCAAATTCTCAAGAACCCGCGGGACGTGCAACTGCTCATTGAAAGAAAGAATAACAACACTGATCATAGCGCTTAACACCCCCGATAACCGATACGAACATTTGCGATTTTATCGCATCATTAGTGCGCCGAACTTTTTATTAAAAATACATCAATCTGAATAAGCTGCCCTGTCGAACTATCACGCCATCCATTTGAAATTCCATAAACAACAAACCCATCTTCTAAAAAGTTCCTTATAGATTCAAGCCCAAACACCTGTCCTGCGTAAACCTCCTTGAAAGATAACTCAACTTGGACAGCAACGATACGTGGGAGCAACCCACGACACCCTTCAAAAACTTCTATCTCGTACCCTTGAACATCAATTTTTAGATAAAATAGCTGATCATTCGCCTGACAAATTGGCTGGTAACTATCGAGCCGAATAACTTTTACTGGCTCCTTGCCAACCACCTCAAACGCCGTGCCCAACTTCGGCCCTCCCTCCGCCACTGCGAGTAGAGAGGAGCATTGAGAGTTTTCGGTCACATGCAACAGCAAGTCCGCACTCTCTGCACCCAAGGCCATTCTTTCGGCTACGGTCCAGCTTGAACACTTCCTAGCCGCAGCAGAAAGCTTCTGATAAGCACTAGAGCCTGGTTCAAACGAAATAATTTGCTGGCGAGGCCTAAATGAAAGAACCTCTGAAGCAAATTGACCTTCATTTGCGCCTACGTCTAAAATAATAGATGCACCCGAACACTCAAGAAGATTCAACATCAGTCCAGTCGAACTGCTAGCGAGACGGGCGCGCTTGACGTCGAGCCCCAAGCGCCAAAACACTTTGCGAACGAAGTTTTCTAACATTAAAACGGCTCCCTTCCATCAGTTGCGTGCATTCGCAGCAATGCGTATATTGGGTCTGCATGAAGACGAAATAAATTTATCCCTCGCTTAATAACGTATAGCACCCACGCTTTCACGCGCCCATGCCCGTGCACTTCACGGTATATTCGCCAAAGTTCTTTATCGGCAAGGCCCCGCAGTCTAGGGTTATCGGATGCCCCGCCACGATAAAATTTACATATAGGAACTTTCAGATAGACAGCCACTCCGCCGTCACGAATTATACGGGACGTCAAAGCCCAGTCTGCCGCCAGTCGAAACGTATCATCGTAGCCGGACGAAATCGATTGCCTTAAGTAAAAAATAGCCTGATGATGTGTAAACATACTATACCAATAACGTGTTGCAGGATACGATTTCTTTATAAAAGCCTTCTTGCATGTAACTTCGATCGCATCTCCGTACAAAATATCTGCGCCTTCGTTCACCCACTTACTGACTTGCTCCAAGGTATTTGGAAACGCGAATTCATCGCCGGCGTTCATGAACACGCAGTAAATACCGCTACTTCGTTGTATGCCTTTGTTCATGGCGTCGTAAATTCCGGCGTCAGGCTCCGAGATCCAGTTGAAATTATCGGCGGCCAACGTCGTCAGAAATTCGTAGGCACCGTCTGTAGACCCACCATCGATGATCACCCACTCAATAGAATTAAATGTTTGATCATACACACTTTTACAAGTGCGCTTTAAGCCAGGAAGATCGTTTCGACACACGGTGATAATTGAAAAAATTGGCTTCATCCGGCACTCTCCATGCGTCGTCCCTTCAACAATACAGCAGGATTGCCGCTATAGACGCTCCAAGGCTCAAGGTCTCGAAACGCAACAGCCCTCGCTCCAAGGACCGCTCCTTGTTTTATTGTTACGCCTGGGCCGACAAAAGCTTCGGCGCAAACCCAGCAACGGGATTCGATCCGGATAGGTTTTGCAACAAGCTGCATGTTCAGATCGCTATAGTTGTGAGTACCCGCGCAAAGCGTCGTTCGCTGTGAAACAATAGCCCACTCGTGAAGCTCGATTATGGCCATGTTATAGACATCGACACCATCTGCAATTAAAGTATGATCACTCATTATTAGGTTCTCTGGAGACCAGACTCGGGCTGTCGCTCGAACATCTGCCGACTTACCCATCCTCGCACCAAAGATTTCAAGTAGCAATTTCCTCCAGGGTCCCATAAAATTAGGGGTCCAGGAGGCGAGCAAAAGCCAAACGATTTTCCACGCCCCCCTATAGAGACGATTGCGTAGGCTGAAACTTGGACCGCCCATGAGGGGTCTAGATACCTTAGCGTCAAGTGGAGACATATTCACGCTCATTGATAACCATTATTTGCTCGCACTAACGAGTCGCAATCGCTTGCCGTACCTTTGACTGGCATCACCTTATTCAAAATAGTGTTCCTCTCGATCACTACACCGCGTGTAAGCGATTCGCCGCCACCACAGCCGCCCAAATCGATACGTGCATTCACCGCCAAGTGATTGCCCCGCATCACGATGCCGAGGGTAAGCGGCGGGCTTTGTGGATGCGGGAGGCCATAGGCCCCGATCACCGCCTCGCCAGAAAAGATCAAATTGTCGGGCCCTCCGCGATAGACAGTCCCGTCCACGATCCGGTTGTTCAAATATTGAATATACCAGCTCGGCTGGAAATGATGATACCAGCGGCCTTGATTGAGGAAACCCGCAGTTCGCGCGGAACTGTTCTCCGCGATCACCTGCTCGACGGATGTTCCGTAGAGCTGCACTGCGGCTCCCGCATCGGAGAACTCATTGCCGACGATCAAATAACGCTGCACCATCGGAACGATCGTTATCAGCGAGCCGCGATCGGGCGCCACGGTCCAGTCTCGATCGAGAGTGACGGCGCTGGCCGCGACGTCCACGATCTGCGCAAATTGGCCCGCCCCTCTTCCGCCCAATATAAACACGCCCTGGCGGATCAGAGAATGTGACCCCGGCGTCAGCGTGCCGTCGAGCGTCAGCCGCCGCCCCGCGAGCTCGACGATATGGCCGTAATAGGAGCCGCCAGGGCCATCGGTCGTCATGGCCTCGCGGTCCCATGCGTGCATGAGGCGGAACTTGTTCTTTGCGAGCCAGATATTTTCCGAGGAGCCGCCGGTCGAAAACAGGGTGTTGACGCCGCCTCCCGAAGCGCCGAGATCGGCGCCGACGAATTCATTGCCTTCGATGATGGCGTCTCGGCAGCCGGAGATCGAATACCAGCCGCCACGGCCATTGTAGAAGGAGTTGCCCGTGATGGCGACGCGTCGGGAGTCGAGCACGAATAGCGCGCTGCCCGAGGCGTATATGTCGCTGTCGGCGATTACTAGCCCATCGCCGCGAAGCCTTATCGCCGCGCCGCCATTGGGACCGCCAACGCCGGTCTTGAGCGCGCTTTCGCGCCTGTGGACCTCGCCTTCGGCGATATGGCCGCGATAGGCGGAGGCGCGGATACGGATGCGGCGGAGGTGGATATCCCCTGTCGGCGCGACGCCGGCTTCGAAACCGCCGCTGATCACATGGCGATGATTGGAGGCGTAGAGCGTCATATCCTCGATTGCGAAACGCGCGTCGCCGCTCACCAAGCTCTCGGGGGGCGTCTCGAATTCGGGCCAGAGGAGGCTCGACAGATCACGATCGACGCCGCGCAGCGTCGCG
>NZ_LUUM01000068.1:0-48755 GCF_001644125.1 Methylosinus sp. R-45379 | reverse complement strand
TCCGGCCCGACGCCGAGCCCGACGAGATGGCGCGCCAGCCGGTTCGCCCGCGCGTTCAATTCGCCATAGGTGAGAGTGTCGTCGCCGAAGATCGCCGCCACAGCGTCGGGCCTGCGCTGCGCCTGCGCCTCGAAAAGCTCGTGAACGCACAAGTCGCGCGGAAATTCCGCCGAGGTGTCGTTCCAATCGAATATCAGCTCGCCGCGCTCGGCCTCTTCCAAAATGGGAAGATCGCCGATGCGCGCCTGCGGATTGTCCAGAATGCCGTCGAGCAGCGCTCGGTAGCGGCGCGCCAGGCGCTCGATTGTGGCGGCGGCGAATAGCTGCGTCTTGAACTGAAACGACAGCAGCAGCTCCTCATCGACCTCGGCCGCCATCACCGCGAGGTCGAACATCTCCACGCGCTCACGCAGGCTCGACGATCTCGCTGTGCGCCCACAGTAAGAAAACGAAGGGCCATCCTCACCGAGCGCGAGAGCGGCGAATTCCGCCGGCGCCTCCGATTGCGCCTGTTGCAGAACAAACCAGCTCTGGTAGATCGGCCATTGGTTCTCATGGCGTTCGGGCTGAAGGCGGTCGACAATCAGCGGAAATGGGAATTGCTGATGCTCGAGCGCGCCTCGCACCGTTGCGTGTGTCGCGCGCAACAGACCTTCGAAGCTGTCTTGCGGCAGCGCCCGCACCCGCAGCGCGACAGGATTGACGCAATTTCCGACGAGACCGATCGTCTCCAAACCCAAGCGGCCGCTCGTGGGCGCTCCGACGACCAGATCGGACTGCCCGGTCACGCGTTGAAGAAGCGCGAAATAGCCGGCCAGCAGCAGCGAAAAAAGACTTACGCCCTCGCGCTTGGCCAGCTCTTTCAGCCTATGGGTCGTCTCGTGGTCGAGCCGCAGCGGCGCCGATCCTCCCGCATAGTCGGGAACGGACGGGCGCGGAAAATCCGTCGGCAATTCGAGCGCAGGCAGTGGGCCGCGAAGCTGATCGCTCCAATAGCTCCAATCCCGCTCCGCGGCAGGGGAAGCGAGATAATTTGCTTCACGACGCGTGAATTCGGCGTAGTCCCCGCTCGCGGGCGGCGCAAAGCCGTCTCCCGCCTCCGGCGCGAGATAGGCCGCGTCGAGCTGCGAGACCAGAAGCAGCAATGACCACAAATCGACAGCGATATGATGTGCGACGAATAAGAGGGTCGAGCCGCCATCGCCTCGGCTGTAGACGACGATCCGAAACGGAGCTTGCGCGTCGAGATCGAACGGACGCCGCGCTTCCTGCGACAGCGCGCCCTCCAGCTCCGCCGACGTCCAGGCCGTCGCGTCCTCCCGGCGCAACCAATCTGCCAACTCTTCGAGGGGAAGCGCTTCCTGCGTGACGCCGTCCGAGCCGGAGCGATAGACGGTGCGAAGCTGAGCATGACGCTCGACGACCGACGACAGCGCCCGATGGAAGCGGGCAAAATCCAACGGCCCGTCGATATCGAGCGCGAGATGCAGATTATAGACGTTGCTCGCTGCGTCGAGCTGATGGACCGTCCACATCGCGTGCTGGCTGTGCGACAGAGCGCGCGGGTCCGGCGCCAGCGCGACCTCGCGTGCGGATGAAGCGTCGTCGTCGGCGAGCCGGGCGAGCGCTTCAGCGGCCTCCGCAAAGCTCGCATCCGAGAGCAGAACGCCGATCGGCGTTTCGATCCCGAGCGCGGAATCGAGCGAATGCTTCACTTCGATCGCCCGCAGCGACGAGAGCCCGCTTCGCGAAAGCAAAGTCGTGGGGCTGAAATCGCTTTCCGGCGCCCCAAGCGATCGCGCCACTCTGGAGATGAGAAAACGTGTGAGAAGCGCAGCTTTTTGCGCCGGCGCCAGATAGGAGAGCGCCTCGCGCAGGAACGCGTCGGCCCGCTCCGCGCTGGATTGCTCTGCCACGGCGGCGGATGACGGCGCGGCGGAATGCGCGCGCGCCAACGTCCGCAATTCTCCAGACAGATAACGTTGCCGGCACTCCGCCCGCCGAAGCTTGCCGCTCGACGTTTTCGGGACCGAGCCGGGCTGCACGAGCACGATATCCGCCGGCTCGACATCGATCTCATTGACGACGCAAGCGCGAATGTTCCGAAACAGCGCCTCGCCGCCGCTATTTTCCAATGCGCCCAGGTGCGAGCGATCCGGCTCCGCCACGACAATGAGAGCTTCTCGATCGTCGATGGTCACGGGGAAGGCCGCGGTGGAGCCGCGCCGCAACCCCTCGATCTGTTCGTCGATCACACATTCAATGTCCTGCGGATGAAAATTGCGGCCGGCGACGATGATGAGATCCTTGAGACGGCCGGCGACGAAAATCTCTCCCTGCTCCAGGAAGCCGAGATCGCCCGTCCGCAGATAGGCGCGCCCATCCCCTTCGGCGACCGTCGCGCCGAAGACGCGCGCCGTATCGTCCGGCCTGTTCCAATAGCCCAGCGCGACGCCCGGCCCCGCGACCCATATTTCGCCGATTTCGCCAGGGGCGCAGATGCTCGTCGATTCGGGGTCGACGATCTGAACGTCATATCCCGGCCAGCCGTGGCCACAGCCGACGACGGCCGTGGATTTGGCGCCTTGCGACGGAGCGACGCGACGCGCCTCCAATGCTTGCCGATCCACCTCGACGATGGGAAGCGGCCGGTCGCGCGTCGGCGCCGTCACGACTAGCGTCGCCTCCGCGAGGCCGTAACAGGGATAGAAGCTGTCACGCCGAAAGCCGGAAATGGCGAAACCCCGAGCGAAGCGATCGAGCGTCGACGCGCGCACCGGCTCAGCGCCGCTGAAGGCGATGCGCCAATGGCTCAAATCGAGGTCGCGCTTCTCCTCCTCCTTTATTTTGCGCACACAGAGATCGAAGGCGAAATTCGGACCGCCGCTCGTATGCGCCCGATAAGTGGAGATCGCCTTCAGCCAGCGCAGCGGCTTTTCGAGGAACGCCATGGGGGACATCAGATAGGCGGTGGCGCCGATATAGAGCGGCTGAAGGATGTTCCCGATCAATCCCATATCGTGATAGAGCGGCAACCATCCGACGAGGTCTGAGCGCTCGTCATGGCCGAAGCTCTCTTTGATGAGCGCTTGGTTGCTGAGTAGATTGGCATGCGTGACCATCACGCCGCGGGGATCGCCGGTCGAGCCCGACGTGTATTGCAGGAAAGCGATCTGGTCTGGCTCGGGCGCATGAGCGCGCCACGCTTCCGCCTGTTCGGAGGAGATCACATCGGTCGCCGTCCAAGAGCAAGGAATTCGCGCCAATTGCTCGCCGGCCTCGTTCTCGAACCGTTGACGCAGCGCCTCCGTCGTCAAGATCGCGGCGGGTCGCGCGTCGCGGAATATCGATTGCAGCCTTTGCAGATGCCGGCCGGATGGCGGATAGGCGGGGACGGCGATAACGCCTGCGTAAAGGCAACCGAAAAAGGCCTCGATATAGTCGAGACCCGGCGGATAGAGCAGCAGCGCGCGCGCGCCTGTCGGCCCCAGCGCCGTCAAATGCGTCGCGATCGCCCGCGCTCTTCGATCGAGATCCGCATAGCTGAGGCGCGCGCCCTCTCTCTCGCCATCGTCGAGAAAGACATAGCCCGGCTTCGTCGCCTGTTCGGCGGCGCGGATACGCAAAAGATCGACGAGATTTCGGGCCGCGAGAGGAAGCTTGGCCTTTCGGACGCCATCGAGAACGATCGACATTTTTCGTCGTTTCCTTTGCACTTTCCCGATCGTGGCGCGCAGCGCCGATCGGTCACGACACGTAGCTGAGATAGGATTTGTAAAAGGGCATGACGCGCTTCGACGGGACGCCTGCCCACATGCCGAAAGCGATCAGCGCATTGTAGTAGACATTCTGGAGAGGCATGCCGCGCATAGCCGCCAGCAAACCTTTCAGAGCGCTGCCTTTCGTGTGCCAATCGACGTTGAAGGACAAAGCGCAGTCGAGGCTTCTGACATGATGCAGCGTGCCGGGCGGCATGTAGAGCAGATCGCCGGGGCCGATCACGATCTCGACGCCTCGCGCGTCGCGGTAGAGCGGATAGCGCTCATGATCGGGATTTTCCACGTCCACTTTGCACCAGCGCCAATTGTAGGGGTAGCAGCGCTGCAGATCGTCGTGAGGAAATAGCGTGAAGCGCTTCCTGCCCGAGACTTGAAAGAACAAATTGTGAGTCAGCAGACAGTCGAAATGCAGCGGCGTGAGGCTGGCCGACGGCCCGAGAAACATCTGGGCGAATTTGGGCCAGTCGGCGCCGTACCAGGACGGAAAGTAGCTTTGAGGAAAGGCCGCGAGATCAGCGTTCGCGTTACGAAACACGCTGGTCAATGGAATGTCGTGCAGATAGAGCGGCCTCTCTCCGACCTGCTCGCCCGCCGCACAGCGCCTTTCATAGAGCTCCAAACCATCCAGATAATCGGCCAAAGGCATATGAGATATTTTGACCCCGGAAGCGGTCCATTCTTTCAGCGGCGTCTTCGAGCCGCCGGCGTGCCGACGGAGATAATCGAAGGTCCAGTCGGAGAGGGCCGCGCATTCTTTCAAGGCGCCTCGCACGACCACCGGCCGCGCGGGGCGAATGTAGAATTTCGCGAAATCGTCAGGCGACAGACGGTCCAGCTCAGCGACGCGGTAGGCCTTCGACATTCCCGCTCCTACTCTCTGATCTTTTGCGACCGCAGTCCGCACGCGCAATTCGCGCGTCGTCCCGAGGCGACCGTGCTCGCGACGATCGGCGACAGGACAGGCTCAGGACGCTTCCGACTGAGCTTCCGCCATTTGCCGGCGCAAGCTCAAAGGACGCATATCCGTCCACACCTCTTTGATGTAGGCGAGACACTCCGCTTTCGGGCCGGTTTTGCCGACGGCGCGCCAGCCGGCGGGAACAGGCTTGTAATCGGGCCAAATCGAATATTGTTCTTCGTGATTGATCACGACCGTGTAGGTCGTGCGATCCTCGTCGTCCCGATCCATGAGCAAGCTCCTCTCGATCCGAATTGTCGTTCGCCTGCAGCGCTCACAATGAGCTGCGCACGACGCGGCCGAAATATTCCACGAACAGAATTGGCTCCGACGACATCGCGCCTCTCTGTCGCAGTCTTGCAGAAGGCCGCAACCGCATTCGGTTCGTTCACTGAGTTAGACGGATCGGTCTCGCAAAACATGCCAACGAAATTTCAGAAATTGCTTTTCGGATGCGTGGGCTTCATCTCCGCCCAGCGGGGCTCGCCGAAAGCGTCAGCCGCTACGCGGCGGAAGACGCCAGCGCGCCGCGCATCGCCTCGCGCCAGAAAGCGCGCGCGCAGTTCGACTCAGTGCGTCGAAGGCGTTCTCGTCGGAGATCGGCTCGCGATTTCAGCTCGCGTAGCGCGCGCGAGGCTCGTTATTCCGAGGATCGGAGCGCAACCGATTTCGGCGCCTTGGCCGAGTCGCGTTGCGCATGAAGGCGGCGGGCTCTTCGCTTTTTCCACCAGATGTAGACGCCCGTCGCCGACAGCGCCGTGAGCGCGAGGCCGAGCGCACAGACAAAGAGCCTGTAAGGCATGCCGAAAATGCGCGCCATGTGAAGCGCGTAGAGCCAGCTCTCGATCGTATTGCCGATATGCTCGCCAGTGGGCTGCGACGCCTCGATCAAATGGCCATCGTCACCGTCGAACATCACCGACGTCGCCCCGCCTTTGGGCGAGCGCTCGAAGAGATCACGGCTGCCGCGGACCTCATAGAGATAGGCGTTCGCCTCTTCCAGATAGGAGAGCGCCAAGGCATTGCCGAAAGTAAAGCCGCGCAGGGCCGACTGCTCGGCGATGAGCCGCTCGCCGGCTCCCTGCGCCGCAGGCCAGTCGAGCGCCGGCGGCCGGTAGGCGCGTTGCGGCAAGGATAGGTAGAGATCGATCGACGAGCGGAAATCGAACAAAGTCCGCATCACCGGCTCGTAGACGAAGGGCCGCAAATTCATCATCACGCTCGACCAGGCGAAGACCAACAGCGCCGCCCATAGCCAGAGGCCGCCCGCGCGGTGGAGATCGAAGTTCAGGCGGTAGAAGCCGGCGTTGCGCTTGACGAGCCATGCCGGCTTCCAGCGCCGCAGAAAGGACTTCGTCGTGGGCGGAAGGGTCAGAAAGAAGGCCACGAAGCAATCGATCGTCCAGATCGTCGCCACGATCCCCAATATCAGCTGTCCGACGCCGCCGAGCATGAGGCGCCAGTGGAGATCGTAGATGAAGGGCATGAGATTGACGAGGCCTTCGGAGAGATCGGCGCGCCTACGTCGGCCGAGTTCCGCGCCGGTCCATGGATCCACGAAGAATTCCGTGAAGCCGAGATCATACGGCGCCTGCGTCCGAGAATTCTGCCGCGGCGCGAAGGAAATCGAGACCTGATCGGGCTCGGCGTAGGTCACGGAGGTCACACGGCCTCGAGGGACCTGCGCCTCGGCCCGAGACGCCAGAGCCGCGAGATCGAGCGGCGCCGCATCGGCTCTCGGCGTGGCGAAGAGCCGGGGCGCGAAAACGCGCTCCAGCTCCGTATTGAAGGCGAGCAGGCTGCCGGTCAGGCCGACGACGACGAGAAACGCCGCCATCGCGAGTCCGGCCCAGCGATGCAGAAAGACGAAAAAGCCACGCAAGGCCTCCCTCCTCTCCAGAGCCGAACGCCGCTCGTCACCACTGAAAATTCACTGATCCGATAAAGGTGCGCGGCGCGGCGTAATAGGCGGATTGAACGCGATCACTATATTCGAAATACCGTCGGTCGGTCAGATTCTTGATGTTCAATTGAAACTTGATCTTATGCCCTTCGATCACGGTGCGATAGGCGCCCATCGCATCCAGCTTGACATAGCCTGGGAGCTTCCATGTGTTGGCGTCCGTGCCCCAGCGATCGTCCGTGGCGTAGACGCCGCCTCCGAACTCCCAACCCTCCTGCACGCCCGGCGCCGTATCCCATTTCGCCCAGATATTTCCGACATGCGGCGCGACGCTGTTGAAGCGCTTGCCGGCGTTGCCATTGCCGAGATCGTCGACGATCTTCGCGGAATCGAACGTATAGCTGGCGATCACGCTCAGATTCTCGGTCAGATTTCCAGCCACGTCGACCTCGATTCCTCGACTGGCGACAGTGCCTGCGGCGCGGCTGAAGCTGGGGTTGACGGGATCCGGCTCCAGAACGTTTTTCTTGGTGATATCGAACAAGGAGACGCTCGTCGTCACCCTCCCATCGAGCCAGATCTTCTTGATCCCCGCCTCCCATTGCAGGGCTTCTTCTGGCGGGTATATGGTTCCGCCGCTCGACACGCCATTATTCGTGCCGAACGACCGGACATAGCTGCCGAATATCGATGTGTCGTCCGCGAGCTTGAACAAGACGCCGACGCGAGGTGAGAGTTTCGGCTTATCGGGACGATGATCCAGCGGATAGGCGGTGCAAGCGGGAAAGCAGGGCGCGTCCGCCTCTCCATAGACGCTCGAATAATTGACCTCGGATTTGTCCCAACGGCCGCCGAGCAGGACGTGAATGCGATCGTCCCAAAAAGAAATCTGGTCCTGAGCATAGACGCCGAAGTCTCGCTCGCGGGATCGGAACAACGCATTTCCTCGTCCCGTATCGGCGAGATAATGCAAATAGCCGTTCAAATTGCCATAGGTCGGCGCATAGACGTTGAGCGGCAACGTCGGCGTGCCGGCGGCGTCGATGCCGAACGAGTCGTCCTGATAGGAATACCAGTCGACTCCGATCAAGGTTTTGTGCTTGATCGGCCCCGTCAGTATTTCGCCAGTCAAATCGAGATTGGTCGCGACGATGCGTCGCTGATACTGGTAATTGCTGAAAGTCCTCGCGACATTTACGCCGTCGAACCCGCCATAGGCGAAGAAGCCGGTCTGATTTTCGTCATTCGTGACAAAATGGAAGCGATTGGTGATCTTCCATTTATCGTCGAATTTGAAGGTCCAGTCGTAACCGACGACGGTTCGGTGCACGACATAGGGAAAGTCGCTCCACAGGGCCGGATCGCCGATCGAGAAGCGCCTCGACAGATTCAGCGGACGATCGTTGAAGCCCGGAATGACCACGGGCCGACCATTGTCGTCGAAAAGCGTGTTGACGGGAACTTTGCCGAGCCCGTCCGGCTGCGACTGCTTCTTCTGATAATGCTCGACCTGAGTGTTGAACTCGAAGTTCTGAGTCGGCCTGAACGTCAGAAAGAGCGCCACCGCGCCATTGTCATGGTGCTCGAAATCGGTGAAAGAGTCGCCGTGATCATATGCGCCCATGACGCGGTAGAGCAGAGTTTTTTCGTCATTCGCGGGGCCGGTTATATCTAGCGTGGTGCGCGACAAGCCCCAGCTGCCGAACCTCGTCTCCGCCTCCGCCCGGAACTCCTCCTGGGGACGCTTGGTCACCACATTGACGAAGCCGCCGGGCTCGAGGCGCCCATAGAGCACGGAAGCCGGCCCTTTGACGATTTCGACCCGATCGGTGAAAGCGATCTCCTCCCCGCCGATGAGGCTCTGGAGCTTCAGACCATTGCGCCAAGCCGCGGACATGCGGAAGCCGCGAATGAGATAGCTGTCATAATAAGTGCCGGGCGACGATTGCACGCCGCTGACATTCTTGACGGCCTCCATCGTGCTCAGGGCCTGCTCGTCGACGATCACCTCATGCGGGATGATCTGCACCGACACCGGCGTGTCGAGCAGAAGCGCATCGGTCTTGGTGGCGCTGACGGCGGAAGACCGAGCGTAGCCGGTCTCCTTCGCCGCGGGTCCAAAGGCGCCGCGGACGGCAGACGGCTTGGCTTCCCCAGCGACATCGATTGTCGGGAGCGCCTCCTGCGCGCGGGCGGCGATAGAGGGAAGCAGAAGAACCAAGGCGGAGACGCCCCGCAAGAGGGTCGAGTCGATCATAGCTGAATTTCTCCTGGCGCGACGACATTGGCCGCGCGAAAGCCGAAAGGAACGAAGACGCGGAGCTGCCGCGCCGATCGAACTTCAGGAGAACAGGGGCGGCGCGCGTGGCGACCAAGAGCTCGCCCAGCCGGTCGGGCGGCCGCCGCGCTTGTCGACCATGGGTCTAGGGCCGCGGCCCATCGCGCCGAAACCCGGCAATTCGGCGAGAATGGCGCTGTCGAGGTCGAACGCCAGCCGCGCTGCGTCGCAGTCGCAGGCGCCGAAGAGCAGACAGCAGGCCGGCTCCTCGGCCCGAACGGGGATGTGCGAATGAGGATTCGATTTTTGCGCGACGCAATCGATAGAGGGCGGCGATGCGCCGAGCTCGTGCGACATCGAATGCGGCGACACGCCGCCGATTGCGGCGAGGCTCTGGAGGACGAACGAGAGCGCCGCCAGGCTCATAAAGAGCCGATGGAGCCTCTGCGCCAATCCTTCCAGCCGGGTTCCAGCCGCCGTCATGGCGCGAAGCCTCCGCATCTCCATTTGTCGCCGCCCGCCGACTCGACGCCGATCAACCCCGGCAAAATACGGATAAATCCTCCCCTTAGTCTCACATCCGGCGCGGCGCGCCGAATATCGGCTCACTGTATCCTCCGAGCAACAGACCGCGTTTCGATCGACGGAGCCAGCCATTGATTTATCGTAAAGTTTTCGTTCAGATCAAAGTTGCTGCGGCCTCGACGTCCAGCCCGGCCGCGAACTAGAGCGTGACCCGATCCAATCGGCTCGGATCACATTCGAGATTCTCTATTCGGGAGCGAATTCTGATCGATCGAACGATCGGAGAGCGCTCTAGGAGAGTATTTTCCCCAGGGGAAGGGTGAGATCATGCGTATTCTCCTCGTCGAGGACGAGCCGGAGATGGGGCGACTGGTCGCCTCGCTCGTCGCGGAAGCCCAATTCATCGTCGATCGCAGCGGCTCGCTCGAGGAGACGATCGAAGCCGCGGCGAGGGCCAATTATGGTCTCATTCTGCTCGACCGGCGCCTGCCCGACGGCGACGGTCTGTCGATCGTCGCCGATTTGCGCAGGCTGCGGCCCGGCGTGCGGATCATAATGTTGACGGCGCTGGACTCGCTGGACGACACGATTTGCGGGCTGGACGCGGGCGCGGACGACTATCTCGCCAAGCCGTTCCGCGGCCCGGAGCTGATGGCTCGGATCCGGGCCTGCCTGAGGCGTCCTGGAGCCGAGCCGCAGCCTTCGCTCGCCGTCGCCAATCTCGCCCTGGACCTCGCCAGTCGCGAGGTGACGATCGCCGGCCGACCCGTCGGCTTGCATCGGCGCGAGCTCGCGCTGCTCGAAGCGCTGATGCGGCGCGCCGATCGTGTCATAGCGCGTGAAGCGTTGTTGGACGAGGTTTACGGCCTCGATGCCGAAATCCAGCCGCATACGCTCGACACTCTCGTCTGGCGATTGCGCAAGCGGCTCGAATCCTTCGGCGCCGGCGTCACGATTCATCTCGCGCGCGGCATCGGCTATATGCTGACGGAATCGGCGCGATGAGCAGAGGCCCTTCGCTGGCGTTGCGGGCGGCCGCCTATCTCTTGGCCGCGCAGCTCGTCGCGGTCGGCGGGGGCTGGATCTGCGCGCTCGTTCTCGGCCTCTTCGGGCTGGAGGATTTTGCGACCTCGCTCGATGAGATCGCCTATCCACGCACACGCGAGCTGATCATGGCGTCTATCGAACGCGGCGCAGATGGGGCGCTACGAGTCGAGCCCACACAGGCGCTACTCGCCGAATTGGCGCACAACCCAAAGTTGAAATATGCGGTGTTCGAGCCGATAGAGATGCGGCCCGCCCCAGGTTCCTCGCCCGAGCTCGTGACGGCTTTGACGAGCCTCCGCGCTCTTCATCCGAGCTGGGTTCATTTCTCGCTGGACCCGCATCAGCACGGCCGACCGACCGGTTATCTCCAATCGCGAGAGACGCCCTACGGCCCCGTGTCGATCGGCGTCCACGGCTTCACATTTCGTTGGCCGGATATATTTGTCTCGATGTTCTACGACGCCAAATGGATGAGCGCCTATTTCGGCCCCGCCATTCTCTTTTCCATTTTCACGAGCTGGTTCGCCGTGCGCCGCGGGCTCGCCCCGCTGCGCGACATCGCCGCCGAGGCCGCGCGGATCGACATGGACACGCTCGAACAACGTCTTCCCGACGCAACGACGCCCGCGGAAGTCCGGCCGCTGGTCGTCGCCTTCAATCAGGCGCTGGAGCGCCTCGACGCGGGAGCCGCGCGGCTGCGCCGTTTCACCGCCAACGCCGCTCATGAATTGCGCACCCCTGTCGCGATTTTGACCGCGCGCCTCGACGCTCCGAAGCAGCCGAGCTTTCTCCTCGATCTGCAAGGCGACGCGCATCGCATTCGCAATATCGTCGAGCAATTGCTGGCGACGACCCGCCTGTCGGATAGCCCTGCCCGCTCGGCAGAAGAGGTCGATCTCGTGGCCTCGAGCCGGCGCGTCGCCGCCGATGCGCTGCTGCTCGCTGTTCAGAATGGTCGCCAAATCGAATTCGATGCTCCCAATTCCGCTGTCTTTGTCCGCGGAAATCGCGCGGCCCTCGAGTCCGTTCTCTCCAATCTCGTCGACAACGCGCTACGCGCTGAGCCCGAAGGCGGATCTGTGATCGTCCGCGTCGGCGCCGACGCCATGGTCGAAGTCATCGACCATGGCGAAGGAATCGCGGAAGCGGATCGCGAGCTCATTTTCGAGCCGTTCTGGCGCAAGAGCGAGGCGCCGCCGGGAACGGGTCTCGGCCTGACGATCGCGAGAGAGCTGATGACGCGCCTCGGCGGCCAAATCATCGTCGGCGACACCGAAGGCGGAGGCGCGACGTTCAAGCTCTCTTTTCGGCGGCTGCCGCAAGAGTGAGATGCGGCAAATTGCACCTCCGAGATATCGATGAAGGCCTCGCGCCGACCTCCGATGAAGGCGCCGACGGATCGAGCCTCGCGCCTCGATCCGTTCGATAGCGACGCCCGATCCTTTGATTTCCGTCGCGCCGATCATCGCTCCGCATCATCGCAATTGCCGGCGCGATCGCGTCGGCTCTCATTGCGTCTCCCGCGCGCAGACCGCGTCGATGATGGATACCGCCGCGTCGATTTCGCCTTCCTCGACCGTCAGCGGAGGAAATAGGCCGAGGAACGATCCCATGGCGCGGGTGAGGAGCCCGCGTTCGGCCAGCATCGCGCGCATCGGCTCCGCCTCTCCCCCCGGACACGCAAGTCCCTGCAACAGGCCGATGCCGCTCAGCGCCGTGAACGCCCCGCGGCGCTTATAGAACAGCTCCGTGAGCCGGTCTTCGAGACGCCAGCCTCGATTTTGCACGCGTTCCAGAAAGCCGGGAGCCGCCAGCATATCCATAAAAGCGCGCCCGCTCATGAGCGTCGACCGATCGACGAGAGGCGGGTGGCCCGGCGCTCCGCGCGCCAATCTTTGGGTGACGACCAGCGCCGCCAGCGGCGGGGCGTTCGCCGGCCGATGGAGGGCGACCATCACGTCCGGGGTCACGCCGGTCCATTCATGCGCCCACAGCATGCCCGAGCGCCCGAAGCCGCAAGAACTTTCGTCATAAGCGAGGACGAGTCCATATTCGTCCGCGGTCTCGCGCAATCGCGCGAGCTGCCCTCCCGGAACGATTTCGAAACCGGATTTCGTCCTCACCGGAGCGATCAGCATTCCAGCCGTCCGATTGTCGATTTCCGTGGCCAATGCGCCCGGATCGTCCGTTTGGAGCAGCACGACATCGCCATCGGCTTCCAAGCCAGGGGGCGAGCCTGCCGCTCCGTCCGAGGCTCCGACGCAAACGATGAGCCGGCGTCGCTTTGGGCGGCCGACAATCCGATGGTGACGCCGCATCATCTCGACTGCGTAGCGCCAAGCCTCCGCCTCGGACTGAAACAAGAAGACGCGATCGCCAAAAGAAAGCGGAGTGATTTGGGCGCAGAGCGCGTCGGAGAGCGCGGCCGCCTCCAGAGCCTCATCCAATAGCTCCGCCGATCCAGCGAAATCCTCCGGCGAGGCGCCGGAAAAGTCGAGCGGAGTCGCCGCCGCAGGCCCGTCACTGCCGATGACAGGCTCGATTTGGTCATTGGGCTCATTGGCCGGATCTGACGATGCGCCTGACATGTTCCGCTGTTCGAGGGCGAGGCTGCGCGCTTTCGAGGCGTCGCGCCCGGTTCCAGTCGTAATTCCGCAAGCAAGGATAGAGCCACAGGCCCCGTCGCCGGACAAAGTCGGCTTTACGATACAAACGCCCGACTGCCGCCGCTTCTCTCTCGCTTCGCAAAATGCTTATCGCAAGCCCCATTGGACCGAGCGACGAAGAAGACGGCGTCTCGGGCTGGCGATCTCATCGCGCGAGCGCCATGGCCTTTCCCCAGAGCGCCGTCTCCGATGGGCTTGCGCCGCCAGCGTCGCCGCACCAAAGTGCGGCGAAAGGAAGCTGCGTCATGTCCAACCGTCACTTTGCTATCCTCGCCGCGGCCCTCGCCACGATCGGCTCCCTCGGGCTCGCACGCGCGGAGCCGGTCGGCTCTGTGGTCGCGGCGCGCGGGGAAGCCGCGCTGGAGCGAGCCGATGGGCGTTCGCCGGCGGAGGCGGGCGCGGCGGTCCTGCTGAACGATCGCGCCACCACTGGCGATGCGTCGCGGCTCGATCTCAAGCTCGGCGCGGCGACGCGCCTGCGGCTCGGCGCCAATGCGGTGCTGAAAGTCGACAAATTCGTCGGGAAATTATCCGCCCGGACCACTCTGGAAGAGGGAGCCGTTCTGATCGACCGCGCCAGCGGGGCCGAAAAAAGCTTCGACCTCGAGACGCCTTACGGGCTTTTGTCGGCGCGCGGCACGGTGTTTTTCGCCGGCCCCAGCCGGGGAGTGTTCGGCGTTTTCGTCCAGAAAGGCGCCGTCGACGTCGTCACGCGGTCGGGTTCCGTGCGGCTGACGGCCGGAGAGGGCGTCGATTTCCCGCCGCCTCGCGTGGTCTTCCTTCCCGGACTGCTCGACGCTGAGCCCTCGGAGCCGAGCCCGGTGACAAAATGGGGGGCAAAGCGCATCGAGGAGGCGCTGGAGTCCGTCCGCTGACGCGGCGCGTCACTCGCCCGCGAGCGTGAAGATCATCGTGTCCTCTGGCAGGCCTTTGAGCCGCAGCATGCCGAGCGGCGCCAAATCGCGCCGCGCCGCCGCAGCCGCCGCGCCCGGTCCGATGCAGATTTGCGAATCGAACTGCTTGTTCGCCTGCTCCAGCCGGGCCGCGACGATCACCGCATCGCCATAGGCCGTGTAGTTCAAGCGGCGCGCGCCGCCGACATCGCCGACGATCGCCGGCCCCGTCTCGACGCCGACTCGCGTGCGTCCGAAGCCCGCCTGCGCCGCCAGCGGCTCTTTGCGGAAGCTTTCCGAAAATTCGACGATCGCCGCGGCGCAGGCGATGGCGGCGTCGACGTGATCGGCGCGCTCCAGCGGCACGTTGAAAAAGGCGTGAATGGCGTCGCCGGTCACGCCGTCCACCATGCCGCCGTGATTGGTGACGATTCGCTCCAGGCCGCCGAGATAGACGTCGAGCAGGGCGATGAGGTCGCGCGGCGCGAGGCGGCGCGTCATGGGGGTGAAATTTTCGATATCGGTGAAAAGCGCCGTGATGACGCGCATCTCGCCCTTGCGCCGCAGACGCTCGGGGTGGGCGATGATCTCGCGCACCACATCGACAGACAGATATTGCTCGAATTTGCGCGAGATGAACGCCTTCATCTGGCGCGTGCGGGCGAAGGCCGCCGCCGCGGCTATATTGCCGGAGAGCAGGACGATGAGCGGAGGTCCGGCGGGATCGAGGACGATATTCTGAAAGATCAGCGCCGTCGCAGCGACGGCGATCCAGAACGCGGACAGGGCCGACTGCAGGGCGAAGGCCGTCATGGGGCCGACCCTCGCGGCGACGGCGGCGGCGACGGCGGCGAGGACGAGGGCCGCGCCGACTTCCATCGCGACCGCGTGCTTCGGGCGCAACGGAGCTATTCCGGCGAGGAGCTGCTCCGCCGCTTCGGCGTGGATCTGCACGCTGGGGGTCAGCGGGCCGAGCGGAGTCGGGCGCAGCGCTCCCGCCTGCGGCGCGCTGGCGCCGACAATGACCAATTGTCCCGCGAGCCGCTCGGGCGCGACGCGCCCTTCGAGAAGGTCGGCGGCAGAGAGCGTGCGCTGCGCCCAATGGGCGGGATCGGACCAGCGCAGGCGCAGCGCGCCGCCCTCGCCCAAAGGCGCGCGGCGCGCCCCGATCTCGAGCCGGCCGCCTTCGACAGAGAGCATGGCGACATTTTCGGCGACGCGGGTCGCCTCCAGCGCGAGGCCGGGAACGAGCCGATCGCCGACCGAGAACAGCAGCGGCGCCCGGCGCACCACCCCGCCCTCCTCGCCGAACAGCGACGATACGCCGAGACCCAGAGCCTCGGCCGCGAGCGGCTCGTGTGGAGCGATTACGCCGGAGATGGGACGCGCATATTTCAGGCTGGACGGCTCTTGGACCTCCACGAAATTGAACGCGGCCGGCGGCGCGGCGCCGCCCGCCAGCGCAGCCAGAATCGTCTGGCCGCGCTCGAGCGTCTCGCCGAATTCGTGATCTGGATCCGGCGCCTGCGCGAGAATCGGCGCGAGCTCGGCGCGCAATTTCGGATCGGACACGCCCTCGATATGAGCTCGCAGGGAATGTCGATCGGATCTGTCGAAGAAAATGTCGAAAGCGAGCGCCGCGGGACGCCCATCGAGAATGAGCGCCGCGAGCCGCGCCATGTCGTCGCGCGGAAGCGGCCAGCCGCCGGCGCGGGCGACGGTCGCCGAGTCGATATCGACGACCAGCACGCCGGCGCGCCCGGTCTCGCGCGGGGCGACCCGCTGTAGCGCGTCGATCGCGCGCTCGCGCAGCACGCTCGCGAATCCGTGGAGATCCGTGGCCGAGAGGGCTGCGAAGATCAGCGCGCCGACGCCGCCGACGACGGCCGGCGCCGTGAGAAGGCGTTTGAGCTGGCGTCGCCGGTCGATCATGCGATGCGGGCCTTTGGCGCCGACTGAGGAAAGAGCGAGCGCCGACGCCTTTTGCTACAGCGCTGGCGCTAGGGTCAATCCGGCGTCGCCATGGCCGAGCCGGCGTTCGGCGCTCCCCCGAGAGCGAACGCCAAGCCGCCGCGGCGCTATCTCAGGCCGCCACGCCGCAGCATTTTTTGTATTTTTTGCCCGATCCGCAAGAACAAGGGTCATTGCGTCCCGGCCTCGGCTGCCGGACGACCGGCGCGCTCTTGCGGCCCTCGCCCTCGACAAAATACCAGCGCTGATCGGATTCGTCGAAGTGAAACAAGGATTTCTCACGATGCGTGAGACGCAGGCCTTCCGAAATATAATGTGCGGTGAATTCCACATGGCCGGTGGCGTCGCCGGGCTGGCCCGCCTCCGTCGCTTCTATGTCGAGGCCGAGCCATTGCGATTTTTTCGACCAATCGGTGGCCGCCGCGCGGTGGAAGCTGGCCCGACGCTCGGGCGCGAGAGTATTCTCCAGATAATCGATGCGGCCGAGAACATAGGCCGTGTAGCGCGAGCGCATCAGCGCCTCGGCGGTCGGCGCGGGCGTCGCCCCTTCGACATGAGGACCGCAGCAAGCGGAGAGAGACGCCGGCTCGGCGTCCTGGGCGCGGCAGGGACAGGGCTGATCGGTCATTCGGGACGGCTCATTTGTTTGCTCGGACGCGTTCCGATCGACGGAATTCGTGTCCGAAGAGAGAATCCAATGCGCTATTCATTTAGATTGCATAGCGAATTGGAAGTGGAATCTTGGCGCAGTAAGCAGCCTGTGTCTCGAGGTTCAACTGTTTTTTCAGCGCCTGATTCCCATCCCCCTGATGTTTGACAGGGACCAGGACGCGGCTCAGCAGCTCGAGGCGGCCGGCCCAGGGGCCGAGCTCGCGCGCAATCGCGTCTCGAAATAAAGCGCGCGAGGCGCATCCTGTGGCGACGCCAGCACGCGAGCCCCGCAAACATAGTCTCGCAGCGAAACCGCTCTGTTGCATTTTCGTCCCGACGCCCTATATCTCCTAAATCGAGTTTCGGCCGAACGAACGAGCTTTCCCGCCTTTTGGCGCGTCGGCGTGCGACTTTCCTCCCAGAGCTTCGATCTACATGCGACCGCGCGACCGCGGCCGCCCAGTCTTCGCGCGAGAGAAGGAAAACGCATGCAAACCGGTATCGTGAAGTGGTTCAACTCGCAGAAGGGCTTCGGCTTCATCCAGCCGGACTCCGGCAGCGCGGATGTGTTCGTCCACATCAGCGCGGTGGAGCGCGCAGGGCTTCGCGGCCTCGCCGAAGGCCAGAAGATTTCCTACGAGACCGTCATCGACAAGCGCAGCGGCAAATCTTCGGCCGACCAGCTGCAGGTCGCCTGAAGCCCGAATTCTCGACCAAGAGGAGAAGGCCGTGGCGAAAGCCGAACTTGGCGCGAAGCGCCGATGCCTGAGCTGTGGAGCCGCGTTTTTCGATCTCAATCGCGAGCCGATCACCTGTCCGAAATGCGCGGCGATATTCCAAGTCGTGGAGTTGCCGCGCTCGCTTCCGCGGAGGGCTCCGTATCGCTCCATGGCCGGCGACGCGCGCATCGGCGACCAGCCTCCGAGCGACGCCATTTCATCGTCTGAAACGGAGACGGAAGCCGAGGCGGAAACAGAGACCGAGGAAGAGGTGGACGAAGACGCAGAAGCCGACGACAGCGTCCCGCCGCCGATCGACGACGACGACAAGATCGAGGAGATCGACGACCTCCTCTAGAACGCTATTCTCCGTTAGAACGCTATTCTCCGTTCGATCGGAAGCGCCATCTAGCGGGACGCGCGCGAAGCAAATAATATCGTTCCGACCAAGCTCGCTTCGGCGGCCCCGACCTTCCAACGAGCCGATGGCTCGACGAGACCCGTTCGAGCGCGTATCTCTCGCCCATTCTCTGCATCGCCCACTCGCCAGGCAAGCTCACCCGTGACCTTCCCGAACGCCCGCGCCCCGCTCGCCAAAGCCTTGGCGGAGCGCAATTACAATTCGCCCACGCCGGTTCAAGCGGCGGTGCTGTCCGCCGAAGCGCAAGACGGAGACATTCTCGTTTCCGCTCAGACCGGATCGGGAAAGACGGTCGCCTATGGCTTGGCCATCGCCTCGACGATTCTCGGCGAGGCGGATCGCCTGCCGGAGCCGCACGCGCCCCTCGCGCTCGTCGTCGCGCCGACGCGCGAGCTCGCCTTGCAGGTCGAGCGCGAGCTGGGCTGGCTCTACGAGCACGCCGCGGCGCGAATCGTCTCTTGCGTCGGCGGCATGGACGCGCGCCTCGAGCGCCGCAAATTGACGGAGGGCGCCCATATCGTCGTGGGAACGCCCGGACGTTTGCGCGATCACATAGAGCGTGGCGGGCTGGACACGACGCGCATCGTCGCGGTCATTCTCGACGAAGCCGACGAGATGCTCGACTTGGGCTTTCGGGAGGATCTCGAGTTCATTCTCGAGGCGACGCCGCAAGATCGGCGCACGCTGCTCTTCTCGGCCACCATGCCGAAGGGCATTGCGGCTCTGGCCAAGCGTTATCAGCGCGACGCGCGGCGGATCGACGTGGCGCGTGGGGAGCGCGGTCACGGCGACATCGACTATCGCGCGGTTCGCGTCGCGCCGAAGGAGACGGAGCTCGCGACCGTCAATCTCTTGCGCTATTTCGAGGCGCCGACGGCGATCGTGTTCTGCAACACGCGCGAGTCTGTTCGCCATCTGCATGCGATCTTGCTCGAACGCGGTTTTGCGGCCGTGCTGCTGTCGGGCGAGCTCGGCCAGCACGAGCGCAACCACTCCATGCAGGCGCTTCGCGACGGGCGGGCGCGTGTCTGCATCGCCACCGACGTTGCGGCGCGCGGCATCGACTTGCCCAATCTCGATCTCGTCATTCACGCCGATCTGCCGCATGACGCGGAAGCGCTGCAGCACCGCAGCGGTCGTACCGGACGCGCCGGGCGCAAGGGCGTCAGCGCGCTGCTGATTCCCTCCGCGAGACGTCAGCGCGCCGAGCGGCTGCTGCGAGACGCGGGCGTTCACGCATTTTGGAGCGGACCGCCCTCCGCCGAGGAGATCAGCGAGCTCGATCGCAAGCGCATGATGAGCGACCCGCTGCTGCTGGAGACGCCGAATGAGGAGGACTTCGAAGCCGCGAAGCTGCTTCTCGCGGAACGATCGCCCGAGCAGCTCGGCGCGATGCTCGTTCGCCTCTATCGGGCGCGGCTTCCCGCGATCGAAGCCGTCGTCGACCCCGGGCAGGAGCCCGAGCGCCGGGAACCTCGCGAGTCTCGGGAGCCCCGAGAGCCCCGCCCCTCTCGGACGGCGGGCGCAAAGCCGGCCAAAGAGCCGCGTCCGTCCCGCTTGCCCGGCGGCGCCGTCTGGTTTCGTCTCGACATCGGCCGAGCGAAGAACGCCGATCCGAAATGGCTGCTGCCCATGCTCTGTCGCAAGGGAAATCTCACGCGGCAAGACATTGGCGCGATCCAGATCTTCGAGCATGAGACTCAGGTCGAGATCGCCGAGCCGGCGGCGGCGCAATTCGTCGTCGACATGCGCCGGCCGGGCGGCGACAATATTCGCGTGGATCGTCTGGACGGCTATTCCGAGCCGAGACACGTCAAGCCGCCGCGCAGAGACGCCCCGCCGAAGCATAAGCAGAAGCCGCGGCGGGAAAAGCAGCCGCGGGGCTGACGGCTTCGGCGTCTTTGCGCTGGGTTCGGCGGGCGTGACTTTCTGACAGTCCGCCAGATGTCGACGCCCGCCCATCGATAGCCGCCGCACCCACTGCGCAAATATTTTCGTGACATTCGCCGCCGAGCAGCGACCGCAGGCTGCTCATCGTCGGCGCTCCCCCAGGGCGACGCGCGCGCAGAAAATTTGTTTGGCGCCTTCGTCCGGCCTCGCACGTCTTTGTCAGCAGGAATGCGTACGCCGACGGAATGGTCCGTCGTCGCGGGGGCGCCGATGGGGTGCACGATGTCCAAATCGTCAGATGCGTTTGCGAGCAGCCGCGCGCCGTCGACCGCGCCGACCGACCCGGAATTTTCGAATGCGAGCGTGCAGCTCGTCGATCGCCCTTCGGACGGCGAATTCCCGAGTTCCGGCGCCGAGGACCTCCATGCCGCATATCCGCTCTATAGCGCGTTCGGCAATCGCTATCTCGCGCGCCAGGCCGATATCGAATCCAATGCGAGGACCTATCCGCGAAGCCTGCCGATCGCCCTCAGAGCAGGGCGCGGCGTCATCGTGGAGGACACGGAAGGACGTGAATACATCGACTGTCTCGCGGGAGCGGGCGCCTTGGCTCTGGGCCACAATCATCCGGTTGTCGTCGAATCCATCCGCGCGACCTTGGCGGAGCAGGCGCCGTTCCAGACGCTCGATCTGCCGACGCCGCTGAAGGACCGGTTCATCCGCGAGCTGTTCGACAGTCTTCCGCCGACATTCGCAGAAGACTTCAAAATACAATTTTGCGGCCCCTCCGGCGCGGATGCGGTCGAGGCGGCTCTCAAGCTCGTCAAGACCGCGACCGGGCGGCGCGGCGTCGCATCGTTCCAGGGCGCCTATCATGGAATGACGCATGCGACCCTCGGCGTCACCGGCGAGCCGACTCCGCGAAGGGCCGTCGGCGGTCTCGGCGGCGAGGTGCAATTTCTTCCCTACCCTTCCGATTATCGCTGTCCCTTCGGACTCGGCGGGGAGGCCGGCTCGGACATTGGCGCGCGCTATATCGAGAATCTCCTCGAGGATCCGAACAGCGGCGTGCTGCCGCCCGCCGGCATGATACTCGAGGTCGTTCAAGGAGAGGGCGGCGTAAATCCGGCGCCGGACGACTGGCTGCGCAAGATTCGCGACATCACCAAGCGCCGCGGCATTCCTCTCATTCTCGACGAGGTGCAAACAGGTCTCGGACGCACCGGGCGCATGTATGCATGCGAGCATGCCGGCGTGACGCCGGATGTGCTCGTGCTGTCGAAAGCGATCGGCGGCGGGCTTCCGCTATCGGTCGTCGTCTATCATCGCGATCTGGATATATGGAAGGCCGGCGCGCATGCCGGGACGTTTCGCGGCAATCAGCTCGCCTTCGCATCGGGCGCCGCGACGATCCGCCATATCATGCGCGAAAGGCTCGATCTCAATGCGGAGACGATGGGCGCGCGTCTTCGGCGCGGACTGGCGTCGATCGCCGAAGACGCATCCTGCATCGCCGACATTCGCGGACGCGGCCTCATGGTCGGCGTGGAGATCGTCGACGACCGCGCGCCGGATGGAGCGATGCGGCCGGCGGCTCCGGAGACGGCGCGAAAAATCCAACACGAGTGCCTGCGTCGCGGCCTCATTCTCGAGCTCGGCGGCCGCTTCGCATCGGTTGTGCGCCTCCTGCCGCCACTCATCGTGAGCGACAGCGACATCGGCGCGATTCTCGACAGATTCGAGGCGGCGTTGAAGGCCGTCGAGCGAGGCTACGCTTCCTCCGCGAGTCGCTGAGCGCGCGTTCCGCTCAACGCAACGGGTGGTCGTCGTCGAGCGGCGGCGTCATGGCTTCTTCGCGCCGATAACGACAGTCGCCGTGCGGCCGGCGATCATGGCCACGTCGTCGGCCGTCGGATCGAGCGCGATGCGGACAGGTATGCGCTGCGCGAGCCGCACCCAGCTGAATGTCGGATTGACGTTGGGCAGCATCGTCGTTCCGGCGCTGCGCTCGCGATCCTCTATGCCGCCCGCTATTCCTTCGACGCGTCCGAAGATCGTCTTCGTCTCGCCCATCAAATGAATCTCGGCGCGGTCGCCGACGTGAATCATCGGCAGCTTCGTCTCCTCGAAATAGCCGTCGACATACAGGCTCTCCGCGTCGATCAGCGCCGCGACGCCCTTGCCCGCCGTCACATAGACGCCGGGCCTCAGGTCGAAATTCGTCAAAGGCCCGCTGACGGAAGCGCGCACCTCCGATCGATCGAGGTTCAATCTGGCGACATCGCGGTCGGCCGCCGCCTGCCGCAACGCCGCTTGGGCCTGCGCCTGCGCGGATATCGCCGCGTCGAGCTGCTGCTTGGAGACCGCGATCGTCTTCGTCGCCTCGAGAGCGCGATAACGCGCCAGATCCTTCGTCGCGACGTCGAGCGCGGCGGCGCGTCCCTCGAGAATCGCCTCGGCCTGTCGCAGCGCGAGAACGAAGCGCTCCCGATCGATGCGGAACAGCGCCTCGCCCTTGCGTACGAATTGATCGTCGTGAACGAGCACCTCGCTGACGAGCCCCGACACATCGGCGGCGACGGCGACGACATCGGCGCGCACGCGCCCGTCCCTGGTCCAGGGCTCCGCCTCGTAATATTCCCAAAGGCGCCAGACGACGAAGGCCGCCGCCAGGGCGAGCGCTAATGTCGTCGCGATGCGAAGGAAGGTGAGCAGCTTCGTTTTCACAGACGTTCCGGGGATAAGAGAAGAACGCAAGCGCCGAGCAGACAGACGAACATGGCGAAATTGAACAATGCCGGGTGCCAGACGAAGCGGTAGAAGCCGATGGTTTCGAGCGCTCGCTCGATCGCGACCTCCAGAACGAAAGCGACGAGCGCAAAGGCGAGCAGCGACGATACGAACACGCCGAAGATGCTGATTTCCGCATTCATGCGACTTTCGCCTCCAACAAGGACTGGTCGGGCGGGGGCTCTGCGGCGAAGAGACAGCGCCGCAGGCCGACGAGAGCGAGCAGCAGGCGCGCGTCGCCGGCGTTTCGCGCCGTCGCCATCGCGCGGTCGATCGCATGCAGAGCGGCCCGAGACGGCGCCGGCGCACCGATCTGGAAAGAGCGGGTGAGATGCTTCAACAACGCGTCGATCCGTCTTCGGCGAGAGCCGACCAGCGTGTTTCGCGATCGGCGCGCATCGAGAATATTCAGCCCGGTTCTCAAATCGCGCAGCGCGTCCGGCAGTTTGCCTTCGACCGCATGGGCGATGGGCGCGAGCAGAAACAGACGATCGAGCATCAAGCCCATGAGGCGCACGTCGTTTCCCGCGCGCGGATCGGCCGCCTGAACGAGCGCGTCCCGGTTGGCGCGCGCATAGCGGCGCGCACGCCATTGCGCGCCGGCGCGGCGGATCAAGGCCGTCGTGACCGCCGTCAGCGCCATGCCGGCGGACATTGCGAGACTCGTATTCACGAAATTCTCGGCGTCCGCGGAATAGAGCTCCTGCACGGCCATGGCCGTCGGTGTGACGATGGCCAGCGGCAAGCCGATGCGAAAGGTCTGCGGCGAGGCGATGAGCAAGCCGAAGGCGAGGTAGACGGGAGCGAGCGCCAGCGCCAGCGTCTCGAAATTGTGAATGCGCGGCAATATGACAAAAAGGTAGACGCCGGCGATCGTCGTGGCGACGATGGTCCATTTGGCGAAGCCGGCGATCGACGGAGTGGGATCGTCCTGAGATGCGTAGAGGCTTCCGACGATCGCTCCCATCATGGCTGCGACCGAGCCCTCCGGCCACGCCGTGGCGATCCAGAATAGGCAGCAGGCGAAAATCGCGCAGCCGAGCGCGAAGGCCGCGTGCAGGGCGGCGCCATGGTCGAGATGGCGGACGCGCGCCACGCGCGATTCGACCGTGAGGCGCAAGGGCGCTGGCTGAACCGACCCGTCGGCGAGGGCTTTCGTCAGCTCGCCGCAGTCGAACAAAATATCGAGCAGCTCGCCGATACGCTGGCAGAGGCTCGCCTCGATGAGCGCGCGCCAGTCGGCGTCCGCGCTCGCGGCGGCAGCCGACTCGAGGTCGCGCCGAAGCTCGGCAGTCGTCTTCTCCGAATCTTCGGCCCCGACGACCACGGCGCGCGCGCGCTCGACGAGCGCGCCAACGCGTTCCGAGGCGCCGCCGAGGTCGGCGAGCGCGGCGAGGCGATCGGAGATCGCCGACAGAACGGGAAACAGCATGAGCATGCGTGGCGTGATGCGACGGATGCGGTCGAGCGATCGGCGTTCGACCGCAGGATCGAAGGAGAGATGGGCGGCGAGCGTCTCGATCTCCGCCACATCGGTCACGAGGCGTAACCAATGCGCGTCGTTCGGCGCGCTCGTTTGCGGATCGAGCGCGTCGCTGGCGGCGTCGCGTCCATGCCGCAGCGAGATATCGAGCCTTTCGGCGACGACGGCGCCGACGGAGCGCGGGAAGACGAGGCTCGACACGAGCGAAGCGCAAGCGATGCCGACGAGGATTTCTTCGGTTCGCGACAGAGCGAGATCGAAGACCGTCGACGGCGCGTCGACGGCCGGAAATCCGACGATCGCCGCTGTATAGCCGGCGAGCATGAAAACATAGCCGCGCGGCGTGCGGTCGAGCAGCGCGAGATAGAGGCAAAATCCCGACCAGATCGACATGGCGAGCGCCAGCACGAGCGGGGCGTCGACCAGATTGGGAACCATCAGAACCGCGCCCGCCGCGCCGATCAATGTGCCAGCGGCCCGATAGACGGCCTTCGACATCGTCGCGCCGGCGAGCGGCTGCGAGGCGATATAGACCGACGCCAACGCCCAATAGGGCCGCGGCAGATCGAGCCAGAAGCTGACGGCGAGGGCCAACATCGCGGCGACGAATGTCTTGACCGAGAACAGCCAATGGCTCGAGCCGAAAAAAGTCATCAAGGGGTTCCGGAAGCGTCGGCGACCGCAGCGAAGCGCTTGCGTCTGGCCGGGGTTTCGATAAAAATGACCACTTGGTCATTTTATGTCAAGCCATGATCCGGCGGAAAGACACGAGAAGAATGGCGAAGCGACCGACAAAGCCCACGAAGAGCGTGGAGCCGCGGCGGGCCGGTAGAGGGCCGAGCCCGGAGAAGACCGCGCAGACGCGCCGCGTCATCATCGACGCCGCGCTCGGGGAGTTTCTCGAGAATGGCTACGCCGACACGACGATGGACGGCGTCGCAAGACGCGCGGGCGTCGCCAAGGGTACGTCCTATCGATACTTTCCGGCCAAAGAGGCGCTGTTCGAAGCGGTGGTGCGGGAGAAGATCGCAGGAGCGTTGATCGACGCCGACCCCGCCAATCGCCGCCCCGACGAGCCGGTGTCGACATTCATACGGCGCACCATGCTCGTGTCGATACGCGAGATCGAGCGCAATGGTCGCGCCGCCATCGCGCGACTCGTGCTCGTCGAAGGCGCGCGCTTTCCGGAGATGACGGAGATCTACCGCCGCGCGATGTTCGAGCCGCTCTTGAAGCAGATCCGCGATTTGGCCGCGACCGCGCGAGCCAGAGGAGAGCTGCGCCGTCCCGAGCTCGAAGACTATCCTCATCTGCTCATCGCGCCGATCTGGTTCGCGATCATTCACAATGGTCTGCTCGATCGCGCCCACCCTCTGGACATCGGCGATTTGTTCGAAGCGCATCTCGATCTCGTGTTCGACGCGTGAAGCCAGCTCCGCTGGCGTCGGCGGATTTGCATCGAGCGCCCGACTTTTGCCCACTCTCGTCATTTTGGAATCGTTTCACGCCGAGCATAGGGCGCCGAGCGCCGCTCGATGACGGACGACAGCCGCAGCTGTCGCAAATTTGCGACAATCGGAAGCGCGTCCCTTGTTCGTGATCTGGCGCGCCACGCCCATTCGATGAATATCGATCTTCGAGCGGCGTTGCATGCGACCGCTGCATGAGCGCGCGGCGGATGGCGCACGGCTTCCCGGGCTCGGCGCCGTCCGCCGCGCATGAAGGGCAAACGAGAAAATAGCCGGCTGCGGAGGAAATGAAATGCAGATGAGGAAACTTCGACTGTCGATTTCGATCGGCGCGCTTGCGCTCGCGGCGAGCGGCGCCTTTGCGGACACGCTGCTCGACCTGCAGAAGGACGCGCGCCAATGGGTGTCGCCGACAGGCGATTACGCCAATCTTCGGCATTCGGCGTTGAAGCAGATCACCACGGCGAATGTGCATAAGCTCGCAGTCGACTGGCAATTCTCGACCGGCGTCTTGCGCGGACACGAGGGCGCTCCGCTGGTCATTCACGATGTGACGATTCCCGCCGTCATCGAGAAAGACGGCAAGACGACGAAAGCAGCCTATGTCACCGACGTGATGTATCTGCACACGCCGTTTCCCAACAATGTCTATGCGCTCGATTTGAGAGATCCAGAGCACAAGGTGCTCTGGAAATACGCGCCACAGCAGGATGCTTCCGTCGTTCCTGTGATGTGCTGCGACACGGTCAATCGTGGACTCGCCTATGGCGACGGCAAGATCTTCCTCGCCCAAGCCGACACGACTCTCGTCGCGCTCGACGCAGCGACGGGCGCGTCTTCCGGCGAGGGCAAGGACAAGCCGATCTGGTCCGTCAAATTCGGCGATCCGTCGAAGGGCGAGACCTCCACGGCCGCGCCGCATGTGTTCAAGAACAAGGTGCTCGTCGGCAACGCCGGCGGCGAATATGGCGTGCGCGGCCATATCTCCGCCTATGATGTGAAGACCGGCGCGCTATTGTGGCGCGGCTATTCGACCGGGCCGGACGACGACACGTTGATCGACCCCGAGAAGACAACGCATCTCGGCAAGCCGGTGGGCAAGGACTCCGGGATCAACACTTGGCAAGGCGATCAGTGGAAGCTCGGCGGCGGCACGACATGGGGCTGGTACAGCTACGACCCAGAGCTCAATCTCGTCTATTACGGCTCCGGCAATCCCTCGACATGGAATCCCCTTCAGCGCCCTGGCGACAATCGCTGGTCCATGACTTTGTGGGCGCGTGATCTCGACACGGGCAAGGCAAGATGGGTCTATCAGACGACGCCGCACGACCAATGGGATTATGACGCGGTCAACGAGCTGCTGCTCGTCGATCAAGAGATCGACGGAAAAAAGCGCAAGACGGCCGTTCATTTCGACCGCAACGGCTTCGGCTACACGCTCGATCGCGTCAGTGGCGAATTGCTCGTCGCCGCGAAATTCGATCCCGCCGTCAATTGGGCCACGAAGATCGATCTCGACAAAACGTCGAAGACCTATGGCCGTCCGATCCTCGACGAGCGCTTCTCGACCGAGGCGCATGGCGAGGACGAGACGACGCGCGGCGCCTGTCCGACGACGCTCGGCTCCAAGGACGAGCAGCCAGCGAGCTACGACCCGAATACGGGCCTCTTCCTCGTGCCGACCAATCACGTCTGCATGGATTTCGAACCGTTCCGGGTCAGCTATTCGGCCGGACAGCCCTATGTCGGCGCCACCGTCGAGATGTTCCCCGCCGATCGCGACAAGGGTGAGACGCATACGGGCAATTTCATCGCCTGGGACGCCAAGACCGGCAAGATCGTGTGGGCGAACAAGGAGCAATTCTCCGTCTGGTCGGGCGCGGTCACGACGGATGGCGGCGTGACCTTCTACGGCACGCTCGAGGGCTATCTGAAGGCCGTCGACACAAAGACCGGCAAGGAGCTGTTCCGGCGCAAGACGCCTTCCGGCATCATCGGCAATGTGATCACCTATGAGGTCGGCGGAAAGCAATATGTCGCTGTGCTTTCGGGCGTCGGCGGCTGGGCGGGAATCGGTCTCGCGGCGGGATTGACGAAGAGCAGCGACGGTCTCGGCGCCGTGGGCAATTATCGTAGCCTGTCGAACTATACGGCGCTCGGCGGCGTGCTCACAGTGTTCGCCCTGCCGGAATGAGCGCCTGCGCGCGGCGCGCCTTCTCGATGGCGCGCCGCGTGCGTCGGCGGACCCCACCGACGCTTGTCCCGAGTTCACGCTGGAGGCGTCGACTCGCGTGAAGAACCCGTAATCGCAGGCTTTCCAAGCTGAAGGCGTATTGGCGCAAGAGCGCCGAGCGAACCGTCGCCGTTCTGATGCGGCCCTCGAAACCTGCGCCGACATCTTCAAACCTTCATAATGCGCAAACTCTTTCGCCGCTTACGAATTTGATCCGCCTCGATCGGAGCCCACGCTAGGCGCTCGTGTGTCCCACCAAGGCATCATGTCTTTGGACGCAAGCTGATATTAGAAAGCTGCTGCACGTCCTCCACACTCAGTGTCCACTTCTCGGTCTGATTGGTCAATTCGTCGAATGTTCGATGTAGCTCATTCTTCGCGACCTGAACCATTTCAGTATCGTCAAATTCTTTCATCTCGAGAAGAATCGGGATTTGGAAAACCAAAGGCTCGCGCTCGACCTCGAATGTTATCTGAACACGGTCTCCTTTCTCATTCGGCGCCGCCGCCTCGATGCGCGCTACCTTGATCTTGAACTCGCCCATATCATCTCCCTCATAACCGCTTCGCGGTCCAATCTCTCTCCGCATGATTGCATCGACGACGCGTATATTTCATCTCGCTATCGCTAAAGCTCGATCGTATTTCCGATGGACCTTTTCGACAGCCTGCCGGCAAGACCCGCCTGCAGTACGTAGGGCGGTGAGACTGGATCGGCGTCATCCGGTCAACGTGAGCGGTGACGTTTCTTGGTTCTTTCGACGCCGTCGACGATATTCATCGAGGGCTTCGCTCGAGCGGAGCGGCTGAGGTCGGCGGCGTTCTTGTTTACCCTGCGGGCGCGTCTCATGCCGCCGCTGCCGCTGACGAAGGAACGCCGTCAGCCGCTCCTCCTCGTGAAATATGATATATTCGCCCGGGAAATAGGCTGCTCGGCATTGCTACGTCACTGATCAGCGTGACATCGAACGCCTCGAAGCGCATATAGAGCCGAGGCGAAAGGCGCTGCCGATGAACCCGGACATATCGTTTCCAGTCGTAGGCGTCGGCGCTTCCGCGGGCGGCATCCAAGCGCTGGAGAGTCTGTTCCGCGCCATGCCCGCCAATCCAGGCATGAGCTTCGTCGTCATCATGCATTTGGCTCCGGATCGGAAGAGCCTGCTCACGGATATTTTGGGGCACCATGCCAAAATGAGCGTCGAGGTCGCTCGCGACGGTCAGCGCCTCGAGAAGGATAAGATATATGTTATTCCGCCGGCGACGGTCCTGACGATCGCCTCCGGGCGGCTTCGGCTGATAGCGACCGACCCAGCCCATCACGAGCGATCGCCTATCGACGTATTCTTCAGCGCGCTCGCTCGCGACCGCGGCGAAACCGCCATCGGGGTCGTCCTGTCGGGGAGCGGCAGCGACGGCGTTCTCGGTATCAAGGCGATCAAGGAGCACGGCGGCGTCACCATGGCGCAGGCGAGCGATGGGTCGGGTCCGGGATTTGCTGGAATGCCAGGCAGCGCCATCGCCAGCGGACTGGTCGATTTTGCGATTCCGGTCGATGCGATGGCGGAAAAGCTCGTCGAGATCATACGCGATCTCGAGGAGCCGGACGATCTCGCCTCGGATCGGCGAATGAACGACGACAGCGGCGTCGTTCTCGAGGCGCGCCAAGCCATCTATTCGATCCTGCGTGATTCTGCGGGGCACGACTTCAGCGGCTACAAGACCAAGACATTCATGCGCCGGGTCCGTCGCCGCATGCATATCCAGCAATGCGAACAGATCGCCGACTATGTGGAGCGCCTGCGCGAGGCTCCCGAAGAGGCGACGGCGCTCTTTCGCGACCTCCTGATCAACGTCACGAGCTTTTTTCGCGATTCGGACGCATTCGACGCGCTCCGAGAAAGCGCCGTTCCGCGGCTGTTCGAGGGAAAAGGAGCGGCCGACACGGTGCGGGTCTGGGTTCCGGGTTGTTCCACCGGCGAAGAAGTCTATTCGATCGCGATCACTCTTCGCGAGCATATGGACGGATTGAGAGTCGCCCCGCGCGTGACCATTTTCGCGACCGATATCGATGACGCGGCTCTGACGATCGCGCGCGCCGCCCGCTATCCCCTTGCGCTGATGGACGGGGTCTCGGACCAGAGACGCAAACGCTTTTTTACCGCCGAGTCCGGCAGCTATGTCGTCGTCAAGGCGGTTCGCGACCTCTGCGTTTTCTCTCCGCACAGCATTCTGCGCGATCCGCCTTTCTCGCACATGGACTTGGTGTCCTGTCGCAATCTGCTCATCTATCTCGGCGCGGATGTGCAGAGGGAAGTGATTCCCATCTTTCACTATTCCCTCCGAGCCAGCGGGATTCTTTTTCTCGGTATGTCCGAGAGCGTCGGCCAATTCTCCGACCTCTTTGCACCGATCGACAAGAAACATTGCCTGTTCGAGGCGCGCGATCCCGGCCGGCGCGTGCGCATGCCGCATTTCACGGCTGGCTTGCGCGCTATCTCCTACCCGGCTCCTGCGTCCGGCAAGACCAGCGCCGGATCCGCATCACAATTGCGGCGCAGCGTGGAGGCGCGCGTCGCCGAAGGATTCGCGCCTCCGCATGTCGTCGTGACCGAGGACGGCGACATCGTTCATTTTTCCGCCCGAACGGGCAAATATCTCGAAGCGGCGCCCGGAGCGCCCGATCGTCAGATCTTCGCGATGGCGCGCAAAGGTCTGCGCCTCGATTTGCGCAGCGTGCTGCGCGAGGCGATCGAGACACGCCGGACAGCGACGCGTCAAAACGTAAAAGTAGAAGCCGATAACGACCACACGGAACTCGTCTCGCTGACTGCCGAGCCCCTGCTGGACCGGGAGGGCGGCAAGGCGCTTTTCTTGATTTTGTTCCAAGCGAGAGAACCATCGACAGCGGACATGATGTCGACCTCTCCGATCGAGCCGGCAGGCGACGCGATGCGGCTCGAAGGCGAGCTGTTCGAGACCCGCGAACGACTTCAGGCGACGATCGAGGAATATGAGACGGCTCTCGAGGAATTGAAATCAGCGAATGAAGAGCTGATCTCGATGAATGAGGAGACGCAGTCTACCAATGAGGAGCTCGAATCCTCGAAGGAAGAGCTGCAATCGCTCAACGAGGAGATGAGGACCGTCAACCATGAGCTGGAAAGCAAGATCGACGATCTGGACCGAGCCAACAGCGATCTGAGGAACGTGTTCGCGAGCACTCGCATCGCGACGATCTTCATGGATCGTAATCTCGTCATCCGGACCTTCACGCCTGCGGCGTCTCAAATCTTCAACATCATCCCTTCGGACGCCGGGCGACCGCTCACCGACCTCGCGGCGAAGCTCGACTACCCCGAATTGACCGCCGACCTTCTCGAGGTGCTGGAAAGCGGGACCTCGATCGAGCGGCGCGTGCACAAGAACGACGTCGATGCGCCCTATTATCTCGCCCGCCTCACCACTTATCGTGGAGGCTCTCAACAAATCGACGGAGTCGTGGCGACCTTCATCGATGTGACCACCACGACGCGCTCCGAAGAGAAGGTGCAAAAACTGCAAGCAGACCGATTGATCTCCATGAAGGAAATGGGCACGGGCCTCGCCCATGAGATCAATCAGCCGCTCTCGGCGGCCGCGACCTATCTCCATGCGGCGCAGCGCTCGTTGAAAATACCGTCGGAGCGGCGCCCGGCGAGCATCGAAAGCATTTTGGGAAGCGCTGTCGAGCAGGTGATGTGGGCCGCGCAGGTGGTCGATCACTTGCGAGAATTCGTCTCCCGCGACGAGCCGAAGAAAACCTTCTCGAGCGTGCATAAGCTGATCGAGGAGGCCTATGAGCTCACCCTCCCGACTGCGAAACAGTCCGGAGTCCGTGGAACAATTCGTTTGAATGCGAAGGACGATCGCGCGCTCGTGGACAAGGTGCAGATCAAGCAGGTCCTGATCAATCTGATGCGGAACGCGATCGATGCGATGAGCGCGTCGGATAAGCGCGAGTTGACGATTTCGACGTCCTCGGTCGCGGGAGAAATGATCCGCATCGATGTCGCCGACACCGGTCCCGGCGTGCCGGACGAGATCAAGGCGAAGCTGTTCGAACCTTTCGTCACGACGAAGGCGCGCGGGATAGGCGTGGGATTGTCGATTTCACGCAACATCGTCGAAGCGCATTACGGAAAGATTTGGGCCGAAGCCAATCCGGAAGGTGGAGCGATCTTCAGCTTCACGCTGCCTCTGGAAAAGTCGGCTGTGGGCTCAGGCGACGAGGCTCGAAGCCCAACGCAGCCATGAGAAGCCGAACAAATCGATGCTCATCGACCGGCTGTCGCGAAGCCGTGCCGGCAATCGTGAATGTCGCATGTCCGCGCATCGGGACATGGCCGAGTCTTTGCGGCCGTCATGCGCCGAGTCCGACGCTATGTTCCCGAGTGCGAAAAGCGATGGAACTGCGTCGCGCGCCAAGCGGAGGATCGTCGCGTGTCGACGAGACCTACTCTGTCGCGCTGATCGTTGCGCTATCGTGTTCTTCGGAACAGTTGGACCAGGAAAGCGCAGCCCCGGTCGGCGTCTTTGATTTCGACCTCGAACCCATGGAGCCGAATAATTGCGGCAACCAGAGTCAAGCCGAGTCCGCTGCCTGCGGCGTGTCTCGTCTCCCGAGATCTGTAAAATCTCTTGAAGACTTGGTTTCGTTGATTGGCCGGTATACCGGGGCCGGAGTCATGAATTTCGACGATCGGCCCCTGTAACGTGCTCATCACGCGGATTTCGACCATCCCTCGCTCTGGAGTGAATTTGACGGCATTGTCGATCAAATTCGCGAACGCCTCCAGCAACAAGTCCCGATCGCCGCGAGCAAATTCTTCCGTCTCATTCCGAACGACGAGCTCTATCGCCTTGCATTCGGCCGCAGGCTGGTAGAGCTCGACCAGCTCTTGCAACATTTCGGAAACGTCGAATTCGCTGAAGTGCGTATCGGTCGATCCAGCTTCGAAATGAGCCACACGAAGCAACGCCGTAGTCGCATTCAAGCTCTGATCCAGGTTGTTCAGCGCTTGCTCGATCCGGCCTTGCGCTTCGAGAGGCAAGACAAAATCGGACTGCACTTGCTCGAGGTGGGCTCGTACGCGGCCAAGCGGTGTTCTCAAGTCATGGGCGATATTATTGCCGACGTGTTCCAGCTCGTGCATCGCCGCCTCGAGCTGAGCGAGCATCTCGTTCACAGAACGCGCCAAGCTGTCCAATTCGTCGTTCGAATTGCTGATCGTCAAGCGCTCGTGCAAGGCGCCTCTTTTGATCTCGTCCAATTGCTGCTGGGCTGCTCTGAGCCGCCCACTCATCTTACGGCTGCTGAAGGCGCCGATCATCAAAGCGACGAGCGAGAACGGAAAAACGCCCTCCATAAAGACGCGCTTCACGGCCTCTTCGAGAACGGCGACCTCGGGCGTTTCTCGGCCGATCACGAGAATCCGCTGATCGGGAAGCCGCGTTCCAACGAAGAGGGTCTGTGTCGCAAAACCGCGTTTAGAGCGCACATTCGGGTCGAGTATGAGATGCGCCTTGCCATCTAAAAGCAGGCTCGATGGAATCTCGTGCAGATTCCCTTGCGCGTAAGACCCATCGCGTTCGAACAGGCCAGATACAGACAATCGATAGGCCTGATTATAGGCCTTGTCCTCTAGGCTCAGGTTCTTCTGTCCTTCGAGATACGCGGAAATTCCCAATGCCTGAAGCTCCAAAAGGGAGCGAAATCGTCCAACTTCCCAGGTCGATAAGTTCCAATACAGAAAGCCAAATAGCACGAATGTACCCATGACGTAAGCGATCACGGCCATGATCGCTCGGCGGAACGATGGCCAGGATATTTTAGCCGTGGTGGTCAAATATATGTCCCTGACCTCTGACATTGAGGAAAAATCGGCTGGTGCTTCCCCCTTCGATTTTGTGCCTCAGCTTGCTGATATGCTGGTCGACGACGTTGGTTTGCGGCACAAAGTGGAATTTCCATACATCCTTGAGCAGCATTTGCCGCGTCACCAGCCGGCCGGCGTTCGACATGAAATATTCGAGCAGTTGGAACTCGCGTGCCGACAGCTCTATCTTTTCGTCGCCGCGAAACGCCGTGCGTCGCAGCAAATCGAGCGTCAGCGGGCCGACTTGAAGCTTGGTGGCGCTGCTCTGCAACGGTCTTCGCAGCAGCGCATCGACCCTCGCTCCCAGCTCCTCGAGACTGAATGGCTTGATCAAATAGTCGTCTGCGCCAGCCTCGAGACCGAGAACTCGCTCGTCGACGGCGTCTAGCGCGCTGATAATGAGAACCGGAACGTTGAAATTTTGTCGGCGTAGCTCCTGAACGATGTTGATTCCATAGACTTCGGGCAAGATGCGATCGATGACGAGGATGTCGAAGCCTCCCTCGCCGACCTTGGAGAGGCCTTCGCTTCCGTTGCAGATATGCAGGACCTCATATTGTCGCTTTGCCAGCGCGTCGATAATAGCGCCCGCGAGCTCCTCGTCGTCTTCGACGAGCAGCACTTTGGCGCGCGGCGAGAAGCCTGGCTGCGAAGCTTTATCGACGCTCAACGCTTTTCGTCCCCTTCCACGATCACTGGCGCTCGCGGAGCCGCTTCCCAGACGTCGCATTGGCGCTGTCCCGGACGCTGTCGGGGGAAGACGGCTCGGCATTGCACTGGCGACATCGCTCTTTCGATGCCAAAGAATAAGCTACGTAACATGCGACATACCGCTACACAAACAAAATATCTAATCACATGTGCGCCCCGTCGCCGCGCATTGCGCGGCGAATGGCATGGTCAAAGCCAGGATATTGCTTAGACATGGCCGTAACCAATATTTACATAGATGATCGTATCGCGTCATTCTGGCGCTCCATGGCATGTCATATGTAACTCTATGCGTTTTCATACGTAGGCCTGTGTTGCGTTTACATATGAATGCCGAATATCTAGCGCACGCCAAATTGCGCCGAACCCGCAGATCAGCGGGCCTCGCCGTCGTAGCAGCCGTCACTTTCATGAGTTGCGCGCCAGAAGGCCCTGTTGCCCGGCTGGGCGTCCGGCGACGGCGCAGTGCGAATGCAGTGCCCGGCGTGCGCCCACCAGTCCTGCAGCTGATCTTTGCGATCGAGTGGGTTTATTCCTTGCTTCGGATGTCGCCAGTGGACACAATCTCCACAGGATAAGGTCGCGATTGGACGATCTGGGCTCCATTCGCCACATGCATCGTCTGCGTGGGTGCGCGGCCAATGCGCGACTTCGTCGCAGCTACTGCTCGTGCTCGGAGCGCGTCGGTGGCAGCTGCCACCGTCTCTCTCCATACGCCTCCAAAAAGCGCAGCTGTCGCAGCGCGGCTGCGAGCGTAACCGAGCCGTCATGGCTCGCCTCCCGTTTTCCCATTGCTGGACAGAGCGGCAGTCAGCGGATTGTCGAAATGCCGAAGGTCGGCGGACGACCAGCCGCCACCGAGCGAGAGCATCAGCGCAATCGCCGCCTGGAGCCTCTTCCCTTTGAGGCTCAGCAAAGCCTCTCGCGCATCCAGTGCCGCTGTCTGCGCTGTGATCACATCGAGATAATTGGTGGCGCCGTCTCGATAGAGGACGAGCGAGATGTCGAGAACTTTTTGCGTCGACGCCACGGCCGCGCCGATGCTTTTCTCTTGCTTGGCGAGCCAGCGCAAATTCGAGAGACTGTCCTCGACCTCTTGGAAGGCTCGCAGCACGGTCTCCCGGTACTCGGCGACGGCGTGAGCATGACTGGCCTTCGAAGCGTCCAACTCGGCGACGCGTGCGTCGCCGTCGAAAATCGGCAGGGTGATCGCCGGGCCAACCGACCAAACGCTGTTTTTGAAATTGAGCAGACTGAGGCCGGTGTCCTGCGTTCCGCCCGAAAGATTGATCGTCAGCCGCGGGAAAAACGCGGCCCTCGCCACACCGATCGTCGCATTCGCCGCCGCCACTCGTCGTTCGGCGGCGGCGACGTCGGGCCTGCGCTCGAGCAAGGTGAGCGGAACGGCCGAGGGAATCGTCGGCTGAGCATTGGATCGAGACGAAGGTCGAATCGAGAACGAAGATGCGGCTCTGCCGACGAGTGTCGCAATCGCGTGTTCATACATTGCCCGCTTCGCTTCGAGCTCGGCTCGACGAGCGCGCGCGACCTCGAGCTGCGCCATCGCCCGTGGCTCATCGGAAGGGGCGCCGACATTGCCTTTTACAAGCGTCTTCGTGAGATCGAGCGCCAACGCATAGCTTGCGACGACGTGATCATATAGGGCGATCTCGCTGTCGACGGTTCGCAGCGCCACGTAGTCGCGCGCTACTTCCGCCTGAAGGCTGAGACGGATCGTTTCGAGATCGGCCGCGCTCGCTTGCACTTGCGCTTCTCGCGATGCGATCGAATTTCTGACCCTTCCCCAAAGGTCGACCTCGTAGCTCGATTGCAGGCTCAGCAAATTGTTTCCGTAATGGGATGGCTGATCGAATGGCCGGCCATCGATCAGCGCCTGCTCGAGTCCTTGCGGCGACGCCACGCGATTGGAGTTTCGAAGCGGTCGATGCGCAGATTGCTTGTTCGACGAATAGCTGTTGCTGAAATCGATCGTCGGCATAAGCCCGGCTTCGGCTTTTGCCGCAAAGGCGCGTGACTGATCCAGTAAGGCGACAGACGCCGCCAAGCTCTGACTGCCGGTGTCGATTTGCGCTTCGATCTCGTTCAGCGTTCTGTCGTTCAGGACGCGCCACCAGGGTCCTCTCGACTGGTCGTCGCGCGGGCGTGCTTCGGCCCACGATTTGTTCTCCTTGAATTTTGCCGGCGTTTCCACGTCAGGAGGGGAATAGTCCGGTGCGAAGCTGCAGCCAGAAAGGGCAACGGTCAGAAAGGACAGCATCGGCAGCAGCCCAGAACGAACATTCATTTTCTCCGCTCTCCGCGGACAGACGACGCTTCCTGGCCGTCGACCGTCGGCTGCGAAATCTCGACGACATCGCCGTCTCTCAGCAATTCGGACGGATAGTCGATGATCTTATCCGTCGCCTTGACGCCGGACGTCACCAGAACCTCGGTCCCCAGATCTCGATCCACAAAAAGTTTCTTGAACGAAACTTTGTTGCCCGTCCCGATCGTGGCTACCCGCAGCTCGTTGCGCCGGAACAGCAGAGCGGTCGCGGGAATTCGGATGACGTTGGGGTCTTCAGGAATCTGAAAATGAACCTCGGTAAACGAGCCGGGCAATAGCGCGCCATTGCTATTGTCCACGAGCAGCTGAACGAGCAGCGTCCGCGAGCTTCCGGCGATTGCGTCGGAGGTGGCGACCACGGAAGCGTCGAACTTCCGGTCGGGATATTGTGAAAGCGTCAAGGTCGCCGTCATCCCTTGCTTGATACGGTTCGCGAAAGATTGCGGAACGCGCACATAGACGCGCATCTGATGAATGTCGGCGATGTCGAAGAGCTCGATCGGGTTTCCCGGGCCGACCAATACGCCCACGTCGATTTTTCGCGCCGTCACAATGCCGGAGAATGGGGCTGTGATCGAGGTGAAGCCTTTCAGCGCCTTCAGCCGATCCATATTCGCGCGAGCGGAAGCGACATCGGCCAATCTCGTGTCGACTTCCCCTCCCTTTTCGTCAACGCTCTGTTGCGACACCGCGGCGGAAGCGCGTAGCGCGGCCCATCGCTTCGATGTCAATTTGGCAAGCCGCGCTTGCGCCTCCGTCTTTTCCAACTCGCTTTTCGCCTGCTCATATTGCTGATCCAGCTCCGGAGCGTCGATCGTCGCGAGGACCGCGTCCGCCTTCACGCGAGCGCCGATGTCGTAGTTCCAGCTTTTCAAATAGCCGCTCACCCGCGCGCGAATTTGCGCCTCGTTGAACGCCTTGACTTCTCCGGGCAGGATCAACGCTTGCCCGCCACTCGCCGCCTTGATCGTAGCCAGTTGCACCGAAGGCGCAGCCTGCCTCTGCGTCCAATCCGCCAGTCGCGCTTCTTCGCGCCAGCGCAGAGCTATGCCGCATGCGCCCAACGCCACCGCCATCAGCGCGCCGAGGATCGGCCACAGCATGCGTCGTCCCATGGTCATCGGCGCGGTTGCCGAGACATGTGTAGGCCGATCCGATATCCATATGGGTTCATTACTCATCCGATGTCCTCGAGCCGCGTGTTTCAGAGTGGATAAGCGAAAAAACGACAGGAACGAGGACAAGCGTCGCGACCGTCGACCACATGAGTCCTCCGATCACCGCGCGTCCGAGAGGCGCATTTTGCTCGGCGCTGAGCGCCATGGGCGCCATGCCAATCATCATCGCGAGCGACGTCATCAAGACCGGTCTGAAGCGGGAAAATCCGGCGTCCACCGCTGCCGTCAACGCTTCGGCCCCTTCCGCCAAGCGGCCGCGGGCGAAGCTCACCACCAGAATGCTGTTCGCCGTGGCGACGCCCATGCACATGATCGCCCCGGTCAAGGCCGGAACAGACAACGTCGTAAAGCTCAGGAACAGGACCCAGACGATCCCCGCCAATGCTGTGGGAAGTGCGCACACTATGACGAAGGCGTCGAGCCAAGACTGAAAATTTACGACGATCAGAAGGTAGATGAGCACGATAGCGAGAGCGAGCCCGCTATAGAGCTGCGCATAGGTCGCCGTCATGGTCGAGACCTGTCCGCGCAACGCGACAGTCGAGCCCGCGGGACGTTGCGCCGCCATCTCGTCGAGAATTTTCTGGACGTCGTCCGCGACCGCTCCCAAATCGCGTCGGTGAACACTAGCGTAGATGTCGATCGCTTGCTGAACATTATAGTGCGAGACGACCGCCGCGCTCTGCCCGCGGGAGATGTCGGCCACGCCTTGCAAGATTTGCGGGCCTTTGGAGGACGACATCGGCGTCGTCCGCAGCGCATCCATGCTATTCAGCCACATCTGTGGCGTCTGCGCGACGATAGGATAAGAAACGCCATTCTTCGGATTGAGCCAAAACGTCGGCGCCGTTTGCACGCTTCCCGCCAAGTTCACCTGCAGAGTCACCGCGATATCACGTTCCGTCAGTCCGACGTCGAAGGCGGCTGGCCGGTCGACATCGACGTTGAGAGTGGGCGTGTTGAAGGCTTGCTGAATGCGCGCGTCCGCGATGCCAGGAATTTTGGCGATCCTGCGAAACAGCTGTTCGGCGTAGGCGCGGTTGGCGTCGACATTGGTCCCGCTGATCTGCACATCGATGGGCGCCGGCAATCCGAAGTTGAGAATCTGCGTCACGATGTCTGCCGGGAGAAAAGCGAAAGAAACCCCCGGGAAAAGTCTCGGAAGCCGTTCTCGGAGGAGCTCGGCGTAATGTTCTGTTTCCTGCTCTTGGCCCTCGCGGAGCGTGATCATGACGTCCGTGTCTGCAGCGCCGATCGTTCCGGAGTTGCCGTACGCGAGATTGATGCCGCTGATCGGCAGTCCGACGTTGTCGACAATCGACTCGAGCGCGGAAGGTGGAATGAATTGGCGGATCGCCCCCTCGACTCGGTCGCAGATTTTCGTCGTCTCTTCTATCCGAGCGCCGGTCGGCGCCCGAAGATGCAGCTTCAGCTGCCCGGCCTGAACGGTGGGAAAAAAATTACGTCCGAGGACTGGCGTCAGAACGAAAGAGGAAAGGACCACCGCCATGAAGGCGGTGACGAAGGCGCGTGGCCGCAACAGAGCTGAATCGAGAAATCGCTTGTATTGCGCCCGAACCGCTTCGAAGCGGCGCTCGAAAGCTTGCTGGACACGCGCGAGCGGATTGGCCGATCGCGAGGCTCGTTCGTGATGGTTGACCGGGGTTGAGAGCAGGTAGTGCGCGAGAGTCGAGACGAGCGTCCGCGAAAGGACGTAAGAAGCGAGCAGCGCAAAGAGGACCGCTTCCGCCATCGGCCTGAAGAGGTAGCCGGCGACGCCGCCGAGGCCGAACATAGGAAGAAACACAATGCAGATGCATAGCAGAGAGACGGTCGCCGGGATAATGATCTGGCGAGCTCCGTCCATGATCGCATCCTCGATCGCTTTGCCTTGCTCGAGATGCGCATTGATGTTTTCGATGGTGACAGTCGCATCATCGACGAGAATTCCGACCGCCAGCGCCAATCCACCGAGCGTCATGACATTGATCGTTTCGCCGACGAGCGAAAGCGCGACAATGGAGGACAGGATCGCCAGCGGAATCGAAGTGATGATGATGATGGTCGAACGCCAGCTACCCAGAAACAGCAAGATCATAAGCCCCGTCAGCGTGGCCGCCATCAGACCTTCGGTAATGACGCTCGAGACAGCGGAGTTGACGAATGTAGACTGGTCGCCGACGGCGACGAGCTGGATTTCTGACGGCAACCCTTCGCGAATCTTCGGCAGCAAGGAATTCACGCCATTGATGACGTCCAATGTCGAAGCCGAGCCGGACTTTTGGATGGCCAAGAGGACCGCCGCTCCGCCATCGACGCGAACGACGTTCGTCTGCGGAGGGCTTCCGTCGTGGACAAACGCGACATCTCTTACGAAGACAATTGCGCCATCGGCCGCCTTGATAGGGAGATCGTTGAGCTCCTCGATCTGCCGAGGAGCGTCGTTCAACGACACGACATATTCATAGACTCCGATTTTTTGGGTGCCGACGGGCAATATCAGATTCTGGCGCGCTATCGCGTCGACGACGTCCTGCGCCGACAGCCCGTAGGATTGCAGCTTACGTGGATCGATATCCGCCAGAACTTGGCGAACCTTTCCGCCATAGGGAGAGGGAACGGCGGCTCCGGCCACGGTCGCGAGCTGCGGCCGAATGAAGTTTTGCGCATAATCGAACAATTGTGTCTCGGACAAAGTTCGACTCGATAGCGCGAGCTGGATGACCGGAACGCTAGAAGCGTTGAACGTCAGCACGTAGGGGGGCGTAATTCCGGCCGGAAGAAACTTCAGGACAGTCTGCGACGCCGCCGTCACCTGCGACAGAGCCGTGTCGATTCTCGCGGTGGGCTGGAAGTAGACTTTGACGATGCCGTATCCCGCTAGAGACTGCGACTCGATATGCTGAATGTCGTTGACCTGAGCGCTCAGCGCGCGCTCGTAGAAATATATGATACGACCGGACATGTCTTCAGGCGGCAGGCCATTATAGGTCCACACCACGCTGATCACGGGAATGCCGATGTTCGGAAAGATGTCGGTCGGCGTGGACCTCCATGCCTTCACGCCGAAGATCAATATGAGAAGAGCGGCGACGACGAATGTGTATGGACGTTGTAGGGCGACGCGAACGATACCGAGCATAGCAGCTTGCATACCGGGCGGAACTCCGATGATGGATCGTAATGATGGCGGAGCCACACGGCCCGTTGAGGTGAGGCCTCTGTGAGGATTTGCGGTTCATTCGCAACGCCAGTTCGAGACCCGACAGCAAAAGGAAAAGCGCTCTTTTCCCGTGGGTGAATGTCGGCCCAAAGCAGCCAGGCTGCAAGCAATCAAATATAAAAAAGAAATTAGAGATCAGAGAATTGAGAGCGATCGGCAGAGCGGCCCGACTAAATTTTTTTTTAATAACCCGCAGCGAGGGGGTTTGCTAGGAAAGCATATGCCTAGACAGAGCCGAATACGACCTGTTTTGGCGGCGGCGCGCGTCGGGGGAGCGAGTGACGCCAGAGTGCGCGAGCAGTCGAGCTGCGGCTTGTGCTGAACAGCGTGTCCGACGCGACCCCTCTTGTAGGCGTCGGCTTTCGGAAGGAAACGTCGGCCGGCTCAGAAGGTCTAGGTCCGTCGAAACGGGTGACGGAGCATAGCGGTAGATCGCTATTTCCCTCGCCAATGCGCGATGCGGCCTCTGCCGTCAGGGACGATCTACGCTCACAATGCCTGATGGGGTCATCATGAGTTCCGATATTCGCTCGAAATTCGCCTATACGCCGGATCATTCGAAGATAGATGCGGAAGGGCCGATGAGCGCGCCAAATCCGAACAGCGTCGAACGGCTTTTTATCGGCGCCAAGAAGCTCATGGATCAGGCGGCGCGCGCTTTCGAGCGGCAAGACTACGCGCGCTCGAAAGTGTTGCTCCTCGACGCTCTCGGCGACTGCGAGGCGTCGAAGCAATCTGGTCATCGCGATAAAGTAGATATTCTGCTCCGTCTGGCGTTGACCGAAGGCAAGCAAGGAGATTTGGACGAAAGCAGAGAAAGCCTCCGACGCGCGCTCGTAGTCTTCGAGGAGAACGCAGGGACGGACAAAGTCGAAGTGGCCGAGCGCTTTGCTGAAGCGGCCATCGTGTTGCACTCATTGAATGAGCGCGTCGATGCGAAGATCTATAGCAAACGCGCATTGGCGATTTTCAACGAGCTGCTGGACGAACAGCACCCCGAGGTTCTCGCCTGCCTCGACGGGTGTGTCATTATTCACGTTTTATGTGGGAACCATAAAGAAGCGGCGAAGCTGCTCGAGCGCGCATTGGCATACCGCGAGCAGGCTGTAAATGTGACGCGAAAGGACATAGCGGCGTTCCTCGATCAGTTCACGGATCTCTTCCATACGCATGGTGGCGGCGGCGAGGTCGAACCGTTTTTGCGAAAGGCGCTGTCGATCCGTGAGACATTGCTCGGTCCCGAGCATCTGCATACGTTGATGACCTTGAACAAGCTCGGATTGGCGCTGTTCGAAAAGGGAGCTTACACGGACGCTATGCTGATATTGGAGCGCGTCTATGCGACCTGCGAAAAGACGATGGGGTCCGCGCATCCGGACACGGCGACGTGCTTGAGCAATATCGGCGATCTGCTCTGCGCGACAGGCCATCTTGCGGAAGCGCAGCTTTGGTTCGAGCAAGCAATCAGCGTGCTCGAAAGGGTTCTGGAGGTCGAGCAATCGACCCGCAAGCGGATGCCACGAAATTTGAAAAGGCTTAATAAGAGCGCGGATCAAGAAGAATATTCGGGTCAAGAAGGTCATTGAAGCTCGGATCGTCGAGCAGACGAACGACGATGTAGCTCACCCATGCTTCAATGACGCCGGACGTCATTTCTTTTCATGTCGATCCATGAAATCGCATGGAAAGCGCAGGTCCGCTTGTGCCCACAATATCGCCGAATGCTGCTGGCGTGCGGCAAGAAGGCGATCACCGCCATCGCGCGCGAGCTCGTCGGCTTTCATTATGGGCGATCCACGCAACAAGTCGAACCGAAGACCAGTGACGCGTAACGCGCACACAACGACATCGAGGCAGCGGCCAGGGCTTCGGCGCCGTTCAAGGAATCCTCCGCCGAAATTATGAGCGGCGCGACCGAACTCCGCGTGTCAGACCGAGGCTCCCCTACGACGAAGGCTTCCGTAAATGCGGCGTCCAACCTGCCAATGAGAAACGGTTGGACCGTCGAAATCACGCGGGCGTAACGTGTCTGCCTCGCCGAACATGTTCGCCCTCGCCTCATAGGAGACGGGGTGGATCGCAGATAGCGCTTGAAACGGTCATAAGAATTTTGACGCCCGATTGACAGCGCGGTCGCCAATTAGGCGTTGAGCAGCGCGTGCCGGCGATGAAATGGCCGCGGATAAGACTGGCGGCGAGGAACAGGCTTTCAATCAGCGTTTGGGAAAGCGGAGGAGAGTTTCAGCCGCCCGGTCGTGACCGGGCGGCGTTGGTTCGTCGATCGCGCCGCGTGCTCAAACCGAGGCCCCTTTGCCTATGTGTGAACGTGACGTTTTTATTGCTTTGCATGAGAGGCAGGGGCTCTGGGCGAGCGAGGACGCGGGCTCTCAGTTGAACGGCATGTAGCGGAGGCTCAGGAAGATCATATTCTCAGTCGCCTTGGGCGCGCCTCCGACGCCGATGAACGAGTCCTTGATCGTGTAGGAATATTGGGCGCCGACGCGAACTTTTCCGCCCGGGCCGTCATAGAAATTATGCCAAACGCCGCCTGTCAGCTGGCGTAGCGATTTGGTCTGTCCGACGCAGGAGCCGATGAGCCCGTAGGGACCACCGGTGTAAGAGCCCTCGACGCTACAGCCGCTGTTCACAAAGCCGGGATTTCCGTAGCCGAACGAATAGACTCCGCCCGCGAGATACGCCGTTTTCGGCAGGCTGACGGTCGAATATTGGGCGCCGGCGAATTCACCGCCCGCAAAGGCGTAGACATCTGTTTTCGGAGTCGGATGGACCGTCACGCCGACGAGCAGCTGACGCTCGTGAATGGGTTGCGGCGCGCCCGTCCAGTCGAAAGTGGCGTCCGCGATCGAGGCCGAGCCGTAACGCCCGTTGGCGCGTCCCGTGATGCCGGACAATTGGAAATCGACCAATTTCGGAATCACCGGAACCGTCACGCCGATGAAGCCGCTGCCCGCCCAAACATCGTGGTTGCCGCCGAAGGTGCGATCATTGAGGTTTCGCAACATGCCTCCGCCTTCGATGTGTATCTTACGATCGAATAGCGTCGGATCCCATGACGCTTTCGTCATCAGATCCGGAACATGGTTGAAGGTGACCGCATTGAGGCTGTTATAGAGCGACCCCCCGATCGGGTTTTGGGAATAGGCGCCGGGATAATATGTTCCCGGGAGCGTTTGCGACACGCCATTTGCGGGAATGGGCGCCACCGTGCCGGTAAAGTTCATGCCCGGCGCCGCGAAGTTCGTGTAAGCCGCCTCGGCGCCCACGGCGATTTGCAGATCATATGGGAGATCTTTGCTGATGCGCACGCCGGGCTGGCGGGACCATGTATAGCCGGGCAAATACTGATCGTCGATCACCGGCGGAACCAGAAATGCGTCGGGAGTTGTGCCGCGGGAGTTCAGCGATGCGAGAGAATACATCTGACCGGCGGAGACGTGGAGGCCGTAATCGGAACGGTCCAGGCTCGTGTAGAGCTCACGGAAGCGCAAATTGAACGAGTCGCTCTGCGTGAGATTCGCAGTTTGCGCCGCCGAGAGGAAGTCGGCCGCGAAATACAGTCTCGCGTGCGTTTCGTCGTCGAGATTGGCGTCGGTTTGCAAAGTGAAGCGGCTGCGGCGCGCCGTGAATCTGGTTTCGCCGTCATGGGAGGTCGGATTATTCGCGTAAGGGATGTTGCCGAAAGGCGTCGCGAGGTCTGCGCCCATAAATCGATCGCGATGCACCGCGCCGAATTCGAAAAAGCCTCCGGGCTTGAGAGTGACATTCTTGTAATGGAACACGTCGGGCCATAAGGCATCCGATTTCGCAGAACTCGCGTCGCTCTTTGTGACGCGCTCCACCTCGCGGTTCGTCCCTTTTCGATCTTTCGTTTGCGATTCGAGGCGATGCTCAAGGCGTCGGACTTGCGCCTTCAAGGCTTCCATCTCCGCTCTCATTTCGGTGTCGGAGGCGGAAGCCACAGAGTTCCACGAGGTGAACAATACCGCCAGCAGGACGGAGCGAGGATCTCTTGCGAGGCGCTGGCGAGCATTGCTGCTTCTCGAGTATTCGACTGTCATTGCCGTGTTGATCACTTTTTTCATCCGAGCACCTCCCGACTTAACCGGCGCCGGACTAACGGCAAGCGAATGACGCTCCAATGAAGAAATATTAAATTATTTTTTAATAACGCTTGCGAAGCGCGTTGTGTAATGCACTACTTAATGTGGCGCCGGCTCATGGCCTTGTGAATCTATTGTGGCTGGAATCGTGGGCTATATGCTGTAACGCTGCGCTCTAATTGTCGCAGTTATAACTAGACACAAGGCTACAATACATGGTTATGCTAGAAAATCGTGGGTGCGCTCGCGCAGAGGTCGACCGCGATACACGTAGCTTCCCGATTGTCAGCGTCGAGCGAGCGATCTTCGAGGGATCGTTATCGCAGACGCGACTGCAGGTAGGATGACGTTCAAATCTCTGTAGGTCGGTTGCTTCCACCGCGCACATACGCCATATCCCCAAATAGATATATAGTATCTATTTGGGGATATGGCGTATGTGCGCACTAATGTTCGTATTAATGCTTATATAGATATCGTATTGGCTAAAATAAAAGCGCAATGATGAAATATATATACCTGTTGTACATTTGCAACTGCATGTCACAAATCCGCAGATGTCGCGCTCTCAACGGCAGAACGGGCTTCTCGTCGATATGGTGACGAAATATATTACGGCATGGCGCCGTGCAGGCTCGTCGGAATCTCCCAGAGGATCGCCGGGCAAACGATCGGCGCATCGCCGCTAGATCGGAGATGAGAAAATGAAAAATGGATCGAGATTCCGCTCCCACCTCGTAAATGAAAGCGCCCTGCTGCTCACGCTCGCGGCGAGCGCGTTGGTCGCGCAAGCCACACCGGCCGACGCCGGGCAAGAGTCCGCAATTCGATCTGCGCCCGAACCGGAAAACGCGCCTTCGGCGCCTGTGCCTCTCGGGGTGTTCGGTGACAATTTGCCGGAGCCCGGTCGAGTGACGCTTTCGATCATTCCGAAGTTCGTCACCAACGCCAATTCGCTCATCGGCACGAAACGCGTGTCCTCGCAATATATCGCGGGTACGATTCCTTGGTATTGGAATCCATTCGCCGCGACCTTGCGCATCGTCCCGCAATATCAGTTCATCGAATCGCAGACGGTGACCCTGGCCTATGGCTTCGCCAAGAATTTTTCGATCGTGCTGTCCGCCGGCATGGTCGAGAAGCACTCGCATCTGATGACATTCGACGGGGCGTCCGGCGTCACGCCACGCAGCATGAGCTTTCCCGGCACGGATAGCCTCGAGGATATGACCGCATCGGTCGTCTGGCGGGCCTATCAAGATCCGATCAACCGGATCAAGCTCAATCTCGGAATGTCGTTCCCGACCGCGAGCACCTATAACCAAGGCGGCGTCGTGTCGAGGACCGACGGCACCTACAACATCGGTCGGGCGTTCTATGGGATGCAATCGGGGACCGGCACATTCGATGTTCTGCCGGGCGTTCTCTACGCCGGCGCGATCGCTCCCTGGTCATGGGGCGCTTCATATCGCGCGCGCCTTCCCCTCGCGGTCAATAATGAAGGCTATATGTGGGGCCATTATCAGGAAGCGAACATTTGGGGAGGCTACAGCTGGCTCCCCGGCCTGACGACGACCGTGCGCGCGAATTTCAACATTCAGAGCCCGATCGACGGCAAAGACTATTGGATGAGCGGAAAGCTCCAAAGCGCCAATCCGAATTATTACGGTGGCAAAAGGATCGAGATTTACGGCGGGGTCGATATCGATGGAAAGCTGTTTGGGGCGCCGGGCTATTCCGTCGGCCTCGAAGGCGGCCTCCCGATCTATCAGAATCTCAATGGTCCTCAGCTGGCGCGCGCCTGGCAGGCCGCACTGGCGATGCGTTGGAAACTCGGTGAACATGGACCCACTGTCGCCGCCGCCCCGGTCGGCGCGCTGAAGCGTCCTCTCGCCGCCGCTGCCACGCCTGTCGCCGATTGGCGCGGCTTCTATCTCGGTGTGAACGGCGGCTACACATGGGCCGGCGACACCGAGACGAGCTTCACTTATGGAGGCGCCGGCGGATTCGCCGCACTGGCGGCGGCCGGCGCGCTGGCGCCCAATGTCCATCTCGACAGTCACGGCTTCATCGGCGGCGTTCAGATCGGTTATAACCTCGAGCCGGGCGACAAAACGCTTGTCGGGTTCGAGGTGGATCTGCAAGGCTTGACGGTCGGCAACAGCACCGTCAACTCGTTGCGCGGATCGGGCGCCGACGCGACTTTCCTTCAGGCGCAACGCAATCAGCATGACCTCGGAACGATCCGAGCCCGATTCGGCTATCTCGTCACGCCCACCATTCTGGCCTATGGCACGGGCGGCCTCGCGTTCGGCGAAGCCGTTCTCAACCCGAGCTATTTTAGTTCCCTTCGTTCGCCGGTTCTCAACTTCGGCGTCGGCAACAACGGCTTGGTCGGTTATGTCGACATGCGTTTGGGATGGACGGCCGGCGCCGGATTGGAATGGATGCTCAGCCCCTCTTGGAGCGTCAAGACGGAATATCTGCGTTACGATCTCGGAACGGCGAACACCGCCAATATCGGCCCTCTGTATTATGCCGATAAAGCGGGGCTCTCGAGCGTCGCCTGGAAGGCTCCTATCAATGGGAACGTTCTTCGGGCCGGGCTGAATTATCACCTCTGACGTCGCGTCGCGGCATTCTCCCGTTTCGGGTGAAACGGGAGAATGGCTCGCGTTCTTTTCGCGACCGAAAAATTGCGGACCCGTCGGCGCAAATCTGTTCCGAAAAGTAAGGCGAGCCTCAAGGAATAGACAGTCCTTGGCCTTCTGAGCGGCCCCCGCCATTGTCCAAGATCTCGCCAGCGCCAGGGATATGCTCGTTTACGACCTCGGAGGGCTGGGCGGCATGAGCGGAGCGTTCGTCGTCACGGAGCAACCGGATCCATTTCTGATGCCGAGAGCGCTGATGTGGATGGCAAGCGGCCCGAGCATATTGTCCGCCCGTCGTCGAAAAAGCGATTGCAAGCGCGAGGATGATGTTTACCATGACGTCGCCATCCTATGGTGTTTTGTCCGCGCAAATACAATATAATGGCATGATATCTGCATAACCATATATAGTGTGATTTATATACACAACATGCGCTCGTAATATCGGCTTGTTATGCAAGCATAGTTGCAATGCTTGCATTTGTGAACCGTTTGTGATGCTAGCAAACGCAGCTTACACGAATTTAGCCTCGTAGCGGCATGTTAAGTTGGAATGTTTATTAAATTATATTTTAAGAAGCTGGCTAGCACGAGGAAATGCAGATCGGTCACGAAGCGGTCTCTCAAACCCAGTTCGTTCAGGGACGCGGGAGGACTCCGACGTGAATTGACCGCGCGCCTCAGAACGGCGAGAGCGTCGCGCACACCATGCGCGCGCGTGGTCAAAACCAATCTTTCGTTTCTCCCGAGATCACGACCAGCAACCGTCCGGCCGAGGCTGAAGACACAACCGCGTCAGTTCATTGAGAGGACGATCTGATTCTCGGCTCGAACAGTTCCGCTATCGGAACTCTCGTCTTGAGGACGACGCGCTTTACGTTACTGCGGCGTCTGTTATTCAGCGTGCAAGTTTGGCTCTGACTCACTTCT
>NZ_LUUM01000067.1:0-3207 GCF_001644125.1 Methylosinus sp. R-45379 | reverse complement strand
GACGACAAGGGCGCTTTCAATGAGGCCGCGGCGCGGGCCGAGCTCATGCGTCAGCTCGGCTCGGTCCGCGGCAAGCCGGGAGACGCGGCGCCGCATGTGCGTTGCATCCTGGCGGCGCTTTCGCTGCATCGGGCGCAGCGCCGCGACGAAGCGCAGCGCTATCTGGGCGATCTCTCGTCGGCGCTGGGGCCGATCGGCAAGGAAGGCCGAACAGGTCCCGATCGCGCGCTCCTTTTTCCGACCGCCCTGATCGAGCGCGCGGATCAATGGTTGGGCGAACGAGATTTGCGCCAGCCACTGGTCAAGACGATGGCGGCGCATGGCTTCACCACCCCCGCGACTATGAGCGTTCTCCTCGCCGCGCGGGCGGAAGGCGGCGTTCTGCCGCCGGCGCAGTTCAACTTCCTGAAGCTCGTCGATCGGCGGCTCTGGTACGCGCTGCACTCATTGGGCTACCCGGCGGACATGTTCGATCCTCTTCTCCACGCGACGCCGCTCGTCGAAGCGATCGGCGCGCGTGACCATTGGGCCGCGGAGCGGATCGCCGGCGCGGCGTTGCGCGTCGCCTCGATCGACAATGCGCTCGCGGCGGTTCGGAAGGTCTGACACTGGGCGGAGGGAACGCCTTCTCATTCGCGCAGCGCGCAACGATCATGAGTTTCAGAAAGATCGAGGAGGCCCTGATGGACGAGCCCATTGCCACGCAAGAGACGAAGACCGTATCGGAGCGGCCGCATATTCACGTCGACATTCATGTGCATCTGGACGGGCCGGTCGTCACGCGTGCGGTTGGACACCGAGACCGCGTCGACGACGAGATCGAACGCGGCAGCCCGTCCGCCGCGCCGACGAGACGATCATTGCTCACGACGCTCCTCGTCGGTTTCGGCGTGTCGGCCGTCGGCTATGTGGGCTTTCGGGCGGGAAGCGTTTCGTCTCAGCAAAAAGATTTCGGCGTGAACCAGGCGGCGGTTTCTCAAGGGTCCGCCGCGACGGCGTCGCCCGCGCCATTGCCGGACGCTCTCGCTCGCGACCTGCAGCGGCCCCCGCAGATCACGCCCGCGCCGGGTACCCCGGCCGGCGCGAGCCAATCGGGTCCGGCCGCCTTCGGCCTGCAGCAATGACGAGATCGCCGGCGGCGCGGAGAGCACTATGATCCCACGCGAGATTTCGGGGCCGCAGGAGCGGTTCGAGCGGTCGGGCGCGCAAGCGCTGCGCGATCTGCGGCCGATGTCGACGCGCGTCTGGGGCTCGCTGATGAGTGAGTTTTCAGGCGCCATGCTCAGCGTCGGCGCCGGGCTCATGCTGCTAGAGCCAGCTTCGGTCGACCTGATCGTCCCCGCGGCGATCGGCTACGCGGCCCTCGTCCTGACGCGACGCGTCGATCTGCCGATGCGGCTTCCAAAGAGCCCCGCCGTCGCGGACTGGAACTATCCCGATCCCAAGAATCGCGCGCCCCGCATGGCGGCCGGCATCATCTATCTCGGCCGCGACGTCTCCGGCCAGGAATTATGGATCACCGCTGAGGACGGCCGGCAACATGCGACCATTCCAGGAACGACCGGCGCCGGCAAGACGACCGCGATTTTGGGCTTCGTCTCCAATGCGCTGACCCATGCGAGCGGCTTTGTTCTCGTCGACGGCAAGGCCGACCACACATTGTTCGGCGAGGTGATGGCGCTCGCGCGGCGGTTCGGCCGCGAGGACGATGTGCTGCATCTCAATCTCTTGGTCGCGAGCGGCAGCAAAGAGAGCAACAGCTTCAATCCCTTCGCCACGGGCAACGCCGACGCGATCCGCGAGATGGTGGTCAGCCAACTCGGCGAGCAGGCCGTGAATGACTCGAACGGCGTCTTCCGCAGCCGCGCCGTCGCCTTGATCGGAGCGGTGATCCCCGTTCTGACATGGATCAGAGATCACGCCGGCGTTCCGATCGACATCGAGAAGATCCGGGACGCGCTCGAGCTGCGCGTGATCTGGAAGCTCGCCGTCAAGGGTCTCTATGAATTGCGCGACCCCGCGACCGGCAAGACGAAGGACATTGCTCTCGACCTCCCACAGGACGTCGTCTATCCGCTGCTCGCCTATCTCGGCGAGCTGCCCGGCTATGACACGGACCTCGACTACAACAAGCAAAAGTCCGACGATCCGTCCAAGCAGCATGGCTATGCGCGGTTTTATTTCACCGAGATGTTCACGCAGCTCGGCGTGTCGCTCGGGCATATATTCAAGGTCGAGCAGGGCGACATCGACATGCGCGACGTGGTCTTGAACCGGCGCATTCTGGTCGTCTCTCTGCCGGCGCTGGAGAATTCCTCCGACACATTGGCGGGGCTCGGCAAGATCGTGGTGACGTCGCTGCGCGGCATGATGGCGCAAATGCTCGGCATGCCGAAGGAGAAGCTCGGAATGGAGGCTCCCTATCATATCGTGTTGGACGAGCTCGCCTATTATGCGACGAGCGATCTCGACCGGATGATGGCGCAGGGCCGCAGCCTCAACATCGCCTTCTGGCTCGGCTTTCAGGAGGTCTCGGGGATCTTCGCGCGGCTCGGCGAGAAGACCTACACGCTGCTCGGCAACGCCAATCTGACCGCGGCGATGCGCCAGCAGGACGCCAATCGCACGCGCGAATGGATCGAGGAGACCTCGGGCAAGACCGATGTGGCGCAGGCGACGAGCTTTCGCGGCGGCGACATCGGCGTTTATCACGACACCCGCCAGGCCGATGTGCGCCAGGTGTCGCGGGTGAACTGGCGCGACCTGCAGAGCCTCATCGAAGGCGAGGCGATCATGCTGTTCGGCGGCCGCCGCATCTACGCGAAGGTTTTTCACGCGAATGTCGACAAGGCGGGTCCCAAGCCCCTCGTCAAGCGGACGGCTCTCGCTCCACCCGCCCGCCCCGAGCTCGAGGCGAGGCTCGACGAGGTTCGCGAGATCGCGGCCAGGATCGAGAATGGGATGGTCGCCGCCGGCGGCCGCGAGCCCATGGAGCCGACGCTGAGGGCGATATACGAAGCCTTTCGCGACGCGAAGGCGAATGGAGGCGATCGAGACGCCTGCGTCGAAGCGGCGATCCGCGCCGCGGGCGAGGTTCCCTTTACCCCGTATGAGGGAAGGAAGGGCGCGGCGACGCGCCTTCTTCTCATGCTCGAATCGACGGTGCATGGAACGGAAGGAGAGGCGTCGGGCGGCGATCGGCCCGCT
>NZ_LUUM01000066.1:0-1432 GCF_001644125.1 Methylosinus sp. R-45379 | reverse complement strand
ACCGCCGATCTCGAGGCCGATCACCCGGTCGATCTCCTCGTCGCGCGCGGACAGGAATAGAATCGGCGCATCCGAGGTTTTGCGGATTCGGCGGCAAACCTCCAGGCCGTCCATTTCCGGCATGCCGACGTCGAGCACGACGAGATCCGGCGTCTCCTCGGAGAAGCGGCGCAGCGCCTCGGCTCCGTCGCAGGCGGAGACCGTCTTCATACCGGCCTTCTCCAGCGCGAAGCAGATGATGTCGCGAATGTGGGAATCGTCGTCGGCGACGAGAATGCGGTGGGCCACGGAAGCGCGCCTATCATTTGTCAGAGGCGTCGTCGCTCGTCGGCGTCGCGCCCGGCGGATTTGTATCGAAATATCGTTTCAGGCGCCATCCGCGAAAGGTCCAGCTGCGCCAGTCGATATCGGCGATGGTGGAGGAGCGGGCGAAGACCTCCTCTCGCGGCGGGCGGCGCCCTGTCCGTTCGGCGTAGAGCCGGACATATCGATCATAGGCGGGGATCGCCTGCGGCCCGAGGGAAAGAAGATAGTCGACGTCGAGCGCCAGGCCGGCGTCGCTCGTCTTGGCGCAATGCGCCACATTGTAGCTCGCGACGATGTGAGGGAAATTCAGGAAGCAGCAGAAGTAGAGCGTCACGGCCGCGGCCAGCGCATTGGCGTCGAGGAGCCATTTGTTCGATTTTCGCGCGACGATCTGGACGGTGATCAGCATGAGGCCGACAGCGACTAGGCCCATCCAGATCATCGCCGAAAGCCGCAGCTCGCTGAGGGAATAGGCGTCGACATAGAGCCCTGTCCGAAACATCGACGACAGGACGAGCATGAAGTTCTGCGCGACGAAGATCAGCACCAATGGCTTTATGTGTCGCGACCTTTCGGCTGGGCCGCCCGGACGCATCGCTATGAGTACGAAGGCGGCGGCGAGCACTGCCGTCGCCAGCAGCGGATAGGCGCCGCGATGCGCATAGGCGGCATAGGTGAGGCCATGCGGCAGCGCCAATCCACCCCAGAGATAGGCGACGTCCAGCGACGTCTGCACGGCGAACAGGGCATTGAACAGGAACAGTGATCGCAGCACCGCGTTGGCGTCGAGCAGCGCGCCGTCGTCCTTCTGGCTGGCAGATGCGGGCGCTTTTCGCTGCGCCGGCTTACGCGGGCAGCGCAGATGAATGAACGGCCATATGAGGCACGCGATTGTCAGCCAGAACAGGATTCGTATCGACGAGATCAGCTCGAATCCGCGCGTCGGATCCAATCGGCTCACCCATTCGTCGATTAAGGGATTCGCCGTCGCAAAGAGCGACAGAAATACGAGAAACAGCCCGATCGGCACGATCCAGGCGACCAGCGTCCCCGCAGGCTGGACGGTCTTGCGCCTGCTCCGTGTCAGCCTCCGCGCACGAAGAATATCGCCGATCAGCCAGAACGG
>NZ_LUUM01000065.1:0-2342 GCF_001644125.1 Methylosinus sp. R-45379 | reverse complement strand
CTGCGCGGCGCTTCCGCCGGCGCGCTCGCTCTCGTCCTTTCATCCTCTCTCGCGCTGGCGCAGGACGCGCTCCCGACCATCGACATTGCCGGCGAGGCGCCCGCGCGCGCCAAAAGCGGAGAGAAATCGGCCTCGAGCCAGAATGGCGCGGGACTGGGCGTCCGCTTCACCGGCTACACGGTCGACATGGACACGGCGACCGTTTCTGGAAAGGATCGGACGTCGATCCTGAAGACGCCATTCAACATCCAGGTCGTGCCGCGCCAGGCGATGGATGACCAGCAGGCGATCTCGGTCAAGGACGCGATCGTCGGCAATGTCAGCAGCGTCCGCCCGGCCAGCGGCAATTTCGGCAGCAACTATCAACAGTTTCTGATCCGGGGCATCGACAATACGAATGTCTACCGGAACAATCTGAGACAATATCTGAACACCAGCCTGGAAACAGAAAATCTCCAGTCGATCGAAGTATTGAAAGGGCCTGCGGCGATGCTCTTCGGGAGGCTGGAGCCGGGCGGCGTCGTGAATCTGGTTGTCAAGCGACCGCTCGAGACGCCCTATGTCTCTGTTCAGGAGCAGTTCGGATCGTGGAACACGACCAGAACGACGGTCGACGCCACCGGGCCGCTCACGGAAGACAAGACCTGGCTCTACAGGGTCAATCTCGAATTTTCCCGCAACGACCACATTCAAAAATATCGCACCGACCAGAATGCTTTCGTCGGGCCGACGATCACCTATCATCCGATCGAGCAGTTCCGATTCAATCTCGATCTCGAATATCAGAACCACATATTCGGTCCCGACCGCCCGATCCCGGCCGTGGGGACGAGGCCGGCTTCGCTTGCGAGGAGCTTCACCCCCTCCAATCCGGGGCTCGAGCTGGCCAATCCGTCGCGCGAGGAACGCCGCAGCTTCGGCTATGACTGGACCTATGATATTTCCGACGATTGGCATGTGACCAACCGCTTCTATTATACGAATGCGCTGCTGACGCTTCGGCAAACCGGTATTTCCGCTCTCAACGAGACGACCGGGGTCGCGACCCGGAACGTCTACGACAATGGCGACCGCGTCCTGACCACGCTCTCCACCAATCTCGACGTGAACGGCAAATTTTCGATCGGCCCATTCGACAACGCCGTCCTATTGGGCGCCGACTACTATGACTTTCATCAACGTGGGTCGAATTTCTCAGGAGCGTCTCCTTTCGCTCCGCAGATCAACATCTATTACCCCATCGAGCCGCTGCAATATTATGTGAAGCTGCCGGACAATAATTTCTTCAAGACCGTCTTCGTCTGGAAAGGCGTCTATGGGCAGGACGTCATCTCCTTTTTCGACGACAAGGTGCATGTGCTGCTGGGAGGGCGCTACGACTGGGCCGAGAACGGGACCGGAAATAGCGCGATTTCCGACGAAGAGGCGCGCGGAGTCTATAATCCCGCGACGTCGCGAGGATTTCGCACCGCCTATGACGAGGCGTTCAGCCCGCGTGTGGGCCTGCTGATCCAACCCCTGCCCTGGCTCTCCTTCTATGGCAATTTCAGTCGTTCCTTCGGCGCGACGAATGCGCTCCCTGTTCCAGGGCAGCCGCTGTTCGCGCCGCAGATCGGCACGCAATTCGAAGGCGGCGTCAAGGCGGCGGTCTTGGATGGCGCGCTGACGGCGACCTTGGCCTATTACGATATCACGAAATCCAATATCACCGTCTCTGTTCCCGGCACGCCCTATGCGGTTCCGATCGGCACGGTCCGCAGCGAAGGCTTCGAATTCGACCTCGCCGGCCGTCTCGACGAGCATTGGAGCGTGATCGCGAATTACAGTCACGACGAGGCGCGCATCACCAAGGACAGCACGGCGACCGGCGGTTCCGGAACCACCGGCAATCGGATGACGAATGTGCCGCGCAACGCCGGAAATCTCTGGCTCAAATATGACGCCGACGGCGAATTCGAAGGTCTCAGCCTCGGCGGCGGGTTCAATTACGTCGGTCATCGACAAGGCGACGCGCAGAATAGCTTTCAGCTTCCCGCCCACACGCTCGTGAACGCGATGGTCATGTATCGTTTCCAGCCGAGCGCGCTGCCTTGGGTGAAGAATCTGACGGCGCAGGTCAACGTCCGGAATCTTCTCGACACGACCTATTTCCCGAACTCCGCCGGACGGCTATTCACATATCCCGGCGACGGACGTACGATCCTCGGATCGTTGCGTGTGGAATTCTAGAAAACGAGAGGAAGAGATGCGGCAAATCTCGACCGAGCTACGGCCCCTTTCCACCGGCGCGGATGAGGCGCCGGCCAATTCGGCGCGAAGCGCCGCCGACACACGGACGCGCG
>NZ_LUUM01000064.1:0-1912 GCF_001644125.1 Methylosinus sp. R-45379 | reverse complement strand
GAATTTCCTTCGCTATGAGGCATCGCAGAAACGCATTCGAATTCGCCTCCACACTGACGATATTACTCGCGCCGAGATTTGCGATTTGATAGGTGTGCATTCCTTCCATTGGTCCGAGCTCGAGAATACTCATTCCATGAAAAGACCCGGGAACATAGCCAAGGTGCCTGGCAGCGATGGCCGCACGCGTATCACCCCGGTAGTAATTGTCCTTTCCGGCGCGTAAGCCGGGATATACTTCGTCAATTCGAGCCAGCCATTTTCCCGCAAACAAATCTAGTGCATTCTGATGTGACGGGGCTCGATCGATCAGGGTTATCGTGTTCACTTCTGGACGCTCCCCTTTCTGGCTCAAATACGCAGAATACTTCGCATAATTTGGGAATCGTCCCTCGCCTCTTCCAAATTTCAAATAGTGGTCAGCCAATTGATGTTTGGACGTCATGTGACCAAGATCTCGATAATATGTCCCATAGAAATGATGATCGAAATCCCGCAAGTAAGTTTCGGCATTCTCGTTATCCGTCGCTAGAATGGATTTGAATTTTCGATCCCATTTCATCTGCATCTCCTAATTCAGGATAGTCTCGACCGTCGAACTGGTCTCGCCAGGAGCGCGCCGAGAACGTCAGCTAATCCCGATCAAATGTGACGTTGTATGGAGAGAAGAGCGCCGTTGTCCCCTCTTGAGCCATGTGCCGTCCTGTCCGACGGAATGTCGTCTCCGAACGAGCGCAACTTCACCGGATGGCGCATGCCAGCATTCGCCATCCGTGTCGCCGCTGCGACTGATCGGCTCACACGCTCCGCTTCAGCTCTCCACGCCTCGCAGTTTTGGAATAGTCTTTCCTTGCTGAGCGGTTCGGCCCATAGTGATCATGTGCTATTGTAGCGCCGGTTCGAACATTGGCCGACCCCGTCCTCATCAAATAGTGTGCGCCGCGTCTAGGCGGCCATCTCAGAAATTAGTCGGCGATCCTGACCGGTTCCTTCGGCGATCTTCCGCAAATAAGCGCCGTAGGAACTCTTTCCAAGACGCTCGCCGAGATCGCCGAGTCTCGACGCCGTTATCCATTCGTTATTGAATGCGACCTCTTCCGGGCATCCGATACGTAGACCTTGCCGTTTCTCTATCGCACGCACGAATTCTCCCGCCTCCAGCAGGCCTTCGGGAATTCCCGTGTCGAGCCACGCATAGCCCCTACTCATTCGTTCGACGTTCAATTGACGACGTTCGAGATACGTCCGATTGACATCCGTGATTTCGAGTTCGCCTCTTGCCGAGGGTTTTATGTTCGCCGCGATTTCCACGACCGATGGATCATAAAAATAGAGCCCTGTCACCGCCCAATTCGTTTGCGGATGTACGGGTTTTTCTTCGATCGAGACAGCGCGCTGAGCGTCATCGAAAGCGACGACGCCATAGCGCTCTGGATCGGACACGGGATAAGAAAAGACCGTTGCGCCTTCTGTCCTCGCGGACGCCCTTCGAAGCAATTCCGTCAATCCATGGCCGTAGAAAAAATTATCTCCCAGCACCAAGGCAGAATGATTCCCCGAAACGAAGTCCGCTCCGATAATGAACGCTTGTGCTAAACCCTCGGGGCGAGGCTGCTCTGCGTAAGTGAAATTGACGCCCCAATCAGCTCCGCTTCCGAGCAGCTCTTGGAAACGCGGCGTATCATGCGGCGTCGAGATGATCAGAATGTCGCGCACGCCGGCCAGCATCAGTGTCGTGATAGGATAATAGACCATCGGCTTGTCGTAAATCGGAAGCAGCTGCTTCGACGTTACACGCGTCAATGGGTACAATCTGGTACCTGCGCCCCCGGCGAGAACGATGCCTTTTCTGCACGTTGTCACGAGCATGTCTCCATAATCGATAAGTGATCGGTGTTACAAAGTGTCGCCG
>NZ_LUUM01000063.1:0-1619 GCF_001644125.1 Methylosinus sp. R-45379 | reverse complement strand
AGTCTGCGGCACTGGTCACGTCGCCGGTGGCGACCAGGCTCTGGTCGCCGATCATCCGCGCCGTCTCCTGTGCTTCCTCGATATCGACAAGGACCAGCCGCGCGCCATGCGTGGCGAGCTTTACGGCAATGGCCTGGCCGATGCCGCGTGCCGCGCCGGTGACGATAGCGACGCGGGCTTCATGGCTCAATCTTGGCTCGTTCATGGGGGCGCCTTTGAAATGGGGGAGAGATAGCGCGGCGCCGCCGGCGTGGCGGCGCCGCGGTTTCGGTCAGAATGCGTATTGCGGCTCGTTCGCGCTGTGGCGGGCGTTGATCCAGATCGTGTCGCTGAAATCGTTCATGCAATCCGGTCCGGTGCGGCCCCAGCCGCTGTCCCGCACCCCTCCCAGGGGCACATGCGCTTCGTCGTTGACCGTCGCGGTGTTGACGTTGACCACGCCGGCCTGGATGCGCGGCGCCAGTTCCAGCCCACGATAGCTGTCCCCGCTGAGGATCGAGGCGACCAGACCATAAGAAGTGCGGTTGGCGACGCGGACCGCGTCCTCCACGGAATCCACCGGCTCCACGATCACCACCGGGCCGAACGTTTCCTCGTTCGAAATCGTCGCTTCATAGGGAACGTTGGTCAGGATGGTCGGGTGGTAGACTTGGCCGTCGAACGTGCCGCCGGTTTCGATCTTCGCGCCCAGCGCCACCGCTTCGGCGATACCCTTGCTGACCTTTTCGATCGCCGCCTTGTTGATCAGCGGCCCGATCAGCGTCGCCGGGTTCGAAGGATCCCCCATCGGAAGCTGCCGCGCGCGGGCGACGAACTTTTCGAGGAATTTGTCGTACAGCGGGCGGGCGATGATCACCTTGCGCGTGTTCATGCAGATTTGGCCTTGGTGGAAGAACGCGCCGAACGTGGCGGTGCGCACCGCAAAGTCGATATCGACATCGTCGAGCACGATCAGCGGGTTATAGCCGCCCAATTCCAGCACGCTGCGCTTGAGCGTGCGGCCCGCCCGCTCGGCGAGGATGCGCGCGGTACCTACGCCGCCGATTAGGTTGATGCAGCGCACATGCGGCGAGGCGAATACCGCATCCGCGATCGCGCCCGCGCTGCCGGGCGCATGGGGAACGACGTTGATGACGCCGGCGGGGAAGCCGGCCTCTTCCGCGATCCGCGCCACCATCAACCCCGCCGAAACCGGTGCGAACTCGGAAGGCTTGATGACGACGGTGTTGCCCGCCGCCAGCGGCCCGAGCGCGGCGCGCCACGACAAGATGTTGGCCCCGTTCCACGGGGTGAAACAGGCAACCACGCCCAGCGGGCGACGGATGCTCATCGAAAGCCGGCCGTCGACATCGCTCGGGAAGATCTCGCCCTTGGGCTGATGCACCCAGCCTGCCGCCGCTTCGAGATTCTCGACGACCAGCGTCTGCTGGAACCGCGCGAACGAAATCGTGCTGCCAGTTTCGCGCGACAGGATATCGGCGATCTCGTCCGAGCGTTCGCGGTAGAGGGCGGCGGCCTTGAGGAACAACGCCGCGCGCTTGCTGGGCGACAGGGCGGCCCATGCGGGGAACGCGGCCTGCGCGGCGTCGATCGCGGCGGTGGCATCCGCCGCGCCGGCC
>NZ_LUUM01000062.1:0-3499 GCF_001644125.1 Methylosinus sp. R-45379 | reverse complement strand
GTAAGCGGTGCGAGCGTCCCACCTCGAAAAAGTTTGAGCGCCGCGCGATCCTCTTCAAGTGATTTGGTCATGAGGAGGGTTGGGCGATGGATCATTCCATGCTTGATGCCATGCATGAAGGCAGGACTTATCAACGGGTGGAGCTGATCACCGGCGGCCGGCGCCGGCGCAGTTGGACGTCCGAGGAAAAAACGAGGATCGTCGCGGAAAGCGCGGAGCCGAACGCCAACATTTCGGACGTCGCTCGGCGCAATGGCGTAAGCCGTGGACTGCTGACCGTCTGGCGTCGGCAGGCCTGGGAGGCGCGAAGCACGTCCGAGCATGAATCGCTGTTCGCTGCGGTGCGCGTGAGATGTGTCGAGGAGCGCCCGCAGAATGCGGCCACAATCGTCGAGGAGCGAGATGCGGTCTCTGTCGTGTCATGTACGATCGAGGTCTCGATGGCCGATGCGACGGTCCGTGTGCCGATGGGCGCGGACAGCGCGACGGTCAACGCAGTGATTTCGGCGCTGCGTCGTTCGCGATGATCTCCGTCGGCGCGCAGCGACGTGTGTTCGTATCGACGCGGCCGGTCGATTTCCGCAAAGGTGTGCATGGACTCGTCGCACTGGTGGCGGAGGATTTAAGATGCAATCCTTACAGTGGTGACGTGTATGTGTTCCGCGCCAAGCGCAAGGACCGCTTAAAGCTTTTGCTATTCGACGGCTCGGGAACAGTTCTGGCGACGAAATGGCTGGAGGATAGCGGCTTCGCCTGGCCGCCTGCGCAAGACGGTGTGGTGTCTCTGACGCCGACGCAGTTCGCGATGTTGTTCGACGGCTTCTCCGAATGGTCGCGCATGACGCCGAAGGCGGTGAAGAGGCCGAACAAGACTGCGTGATATTGCTGTATTCGCTGGAGCGTCAGCGAGCGCGGTGGTACATTCATGTCATGGCGCTTCGCTCCACGCCCCTTCCATCGGACCCGGCTCTGCTGACGGAGCTGGCGCTCGCGCTCGAAGCGGAAAACGAGACGCTGAAGACGACGATCGTGACGCTGAAAGCCCTGATTTTCGGCGCGCGCTCCGAGCGCTTGTCCAGGCTGGGCGCCGAACAGCTCGCGCTCGACCTTTCGGATAATCGAGACGAAGAGACGCGGAAGACGGCGGCGACGAACGACGACATTCCGGCGTCCGAGGAAGCCGCGAAGAAGCCGAGCAAAAAGGCCGGGCGCAACATCGGGAAGCTGCCCGAGCACCTTCCCCGCTGCGAGCGCGTCATAGAACCGACGACAACGCGGTGTCCCTGCTGCAAAGGACGGATGCATCGCATTGGCGAGGATGTGAGCGAAGTGCTCGACCGTGTGCCGGCCGTGCTGCGCGTCTTGCGCACGATCCGTCCCAAATATGCGTGCCGGGCTTGCGAAAGCGCGGTCGTGCAGGCGCCGGCGCCGGCGCAGTTGATCGAAGGCGGCATGGTCTCGACGACGCTCGTCGCTCATATCGCTGTCGCCAAATATGGCTGGCTCTCGACCCTCTATCGTCAGACCGCCATCCTCGCCGGCCTGGGCGTCGTCCTCGATCGGCAGACGCTGGCGCGCTGGATGAAGCAGACGGCCTGGATGCTGAAGGGGCTCTACGATCTGCAATTGGAGGTGATGCATCGCTATCCGCGGCTCTTCTGCGACGAGACGCCGATGCCTGTGCTCGCGTCCGGACATGTGAAGCTCCGACAGTTCTGGGCGCATGCGACCGATGACGGGCCCTGGGCGGGACCGGCTCCGCCGGCCGTCGCCTATGTGTTCGCGGACGGCCGCAGCAAGAAGGAGATCGCGTCGCAACTTTCCGGCTTTACCGGAATCTTGCAGGTCGACGGCTACGCCGCCTACAAGGCGCTGGTCAAGGACGAGGGCGCCGAAAGCCGCGTCACACTCGCCTTCTGCCTCGCGCATGCGCGCCGCAAGTTCGTCGCGGTGTTCAAGACAACGAACTCGCCATTCGCCAAAGAGGTCATCGAGACGATCGCGCTGCTCTATGCGATCGAGAAGCGCATTCGCGGCAAAAGCGCCGACGAGCGGCGCGCGGTTCGGCAGGCCGAGACAAAGCCGATCATGGAGGCGCTCCACGCCCGCTTGATCGCCGTGCGCGACGGGCTGTCGCAAATCTCGCCGCTGATCAAGGCGATAAACTATACGCTCGCGCATTGGAGCGGATTGACGCGCTTTCATGACGATGGCCGCATCGAGCCGGACACCAATATCGTGGAGCGCCCCATTCGATCGATCGCGATCGGCAAGCGCAACTCGCTTTTCGCCGGCGACAATGGCGGCGCCGAAACATGGGCGATCCTATCGACGCTGATTCAGACGGCGCGGCTCAATGGCGTCGATCCAGAGACATGGCTCGCGGATGTGCTGGAGCGCATGGTCTCCGGCGCGACCACCAACAATCGGCTCGCCGAGCTTCTCGTGTGGAACTGGAAAGCTGCGCGTGACCAGGCCGAAGCGGCGGCATGATCCGCCATCAACGCAACAGGCTCGGCTCGCTCGCCGTCTCTGCGTCCCTCGTATCGGAGCAGATCGACTCTTTGATCAGCCGCTCCGTCGTCTGCTCGAAATAGATCCAAAGGTCCGTGTGCAGATCGGAAAATTGCCGCCACACGACGGCGTCGAAAAAGCGCCGCGGCGCCCTCACCATGATCGTCGTGTGGCGTTGCCGCGAATAGCGGAACGGGCGCACGCCGTAGCGTCGGCATAGAGCGACAAACAAGCGCACCGACCATTCGTCCGGGAGGCTGAACTTCATCTCGACGGGAGGATCGCTGCGCGCCGCCTCATCGAGCTTCGCCCTCAGCCGATCGGCCGCCGCGCTGGCCGCCTCGCGCTCTCCGGCGCTCGTCGCGCCGAAATGCAGCGCCTCCACCTTCCGCAACCGCTCTCGAAGCTGGTCCTCGATCGTCATCGGCGTCGCTCCTCAAAAGCACGACGCCATCCCTCCGATCAGACGTCAACTGCCCAGCCCCCGCCGTCCACAGCCGATCGGTGTGGCACGGCCGCACCGCTTACGGCGTTTTGTTATGAAGCGGATCCGTGCGGCTATGGCGTTCATCGTCATCTCATCAGCCTCGGGCATCGGTGCGACGTGGTGGCACCGTCGCTGATCCCAATGAAGTCGGGCGATCGGGTGAAGACAGATCGTCGTGACGCCACCATGCTCGTCCGTCTCCATCGCGCCGGAGAATTGACCCCTGTCTGGGTTCCCGACGCCGATCACGAAGTCATGCGCGATCTGATCCACCTACGCAGCGTCGTCCGGCAAATCGTGACGCACGCGCGTCAACACCTTCAGGGCTTTCTGTTGCGGTATTCCGCTTCGTCGAGATCGACGAGGAGAACGGGATGCCGGCGAAGAGAGAACTCACGATGCGACAACTTCGGCAGATGCTGCGGCTTGCCCATGAGGGGGTGAGCGCGCGGGAGATCGGGCGGCGGCTCGGCGTGGCGCGCAGCACGGTGCAGGATT
>NZ_LUUM01000061.1:0-3008 GCF_001644125.1 Methylosinus sp. R-45379 | reverse complement strand
TCACGCCGACACCCCCGCGATTCTCATCCAGATTGACGCTGGACTCTCACCTTGTTTGGCGCGCGGCAGGAATGTCTCCTATCGGCGCAGCCGGACGTCCGCCGTTCGTATGGCGCGGGTCCGCAATGGGTCCAGGCTGTGTGAAAACCCGCTCCGATGGATTCCTCTAGCGAGAGCTTTGTACTAGATCGGGGCATGACGCACATCCCCGGCTCCGATCGATCGCAGTTGCTGCTTCTGCCCGAGGCGATCGATGATTACGTCTCCGATGACAATCCGGTCCGCTTCGTCGACGCCTTCGTGGATGCGCTCGACTTAAAGGCCGCTGGGTTCGCGCGAGTCGAGGCGAAAGCGACGGGGCGTCCGGGCTATGCGCCGGGCGATCTGCTCAAGCTCTACATCTACGGTTATCTCAACCGCATCCAGTCGAGCCGGCGTCTCGAACGAGAGGCCAATCGGAACATCGAGCTGATGTGGCTGATCGGCCGCTTGGCTCCGGACTTCAAGACCATCGCCGACTTCCGTCGCGACAACGGGCCGGCGATCCGCGCGGCCTGCGCACAATTCATGGGGCTATGCCGCCAGTTCGACTTGTTCACGCGCGCCGTCGTGGCCATCGACGGCAGCAAATTCAAAGCCGTCAACAACCGTGACAAAAACTTCACAGTGAACAAGGTCGCCAAGCGGATCGAGCAGGTGGAGGCCAGCATCGCGCGCTACTTGTCGGCGCTCGACCAAGCAGATCGACAGGACAACGATCTCGCCAAGGCGAAAGCGCCGCGCCTGAAAGAGAAGATCGAGGGCCTGCGCAGACAAATGCAGTCGCTCAAAGAGATGGAAAAGCAGGTCGAAGCGGCGCCCGACAAACAGGTCTCTCTCACCGATCCCGACGCTCGCTCGATGGCGACAAGCGGCAAGGGCGCTGGCATCGTCGGCTACAACGTCCAAATCGCTGTTGACGCCGAGCATCATCTCATCGTCGCGCACGAAGTGATCAACGACGGCACGGACCGGGCACAACTGGCCTTCATGGGTCGTAAAGCGCTCGAGGCCATCGAAGGCGAAGAAGTCACCGTGCTGGCCGACCGAGGTTATTACAGCGGCGAGGAAGTGCTGGCTTGCGAGGGAACTGGCGTGTTGCCTCGCGTTCCCAAGACGATGACCTCCGGCAAAGACAAGCTTGGCTTCTTCACGATTCGAGACTTCATCTATGATGCGGATAACGACAATTACATATGTCCTGCCGGCGAACGCTTGACCAAAGGAAAGGCGCGCTCCGATCGCCAAGACGACATCGACCACTACCGCAATCTCACGGCTTGTTCGAGTTGCGCCCTCAAGCACAAATGCACGCCCATGAAACACAAGCGCGTCAAGCGCTGGGAGCACGAAGACGTTCTCGATAAAATGCAGACTGCGCTCGACCGCATGCCCGACGCCATGACCATCCGCCGACAGACTGTTGAGCATCCGTTCGGGACGCTGAAGGCATGGATGGGCTCGACCCACTTCCTGACCAGGACCCTGGGAAAGGTCAAAACCGAAATGAGTCTTCAGGTGCTCGCCTACAATATGAAGCGGATGATCAACATCGTCGGGATCAAATCGCTGATGGGGGCGATCACAGCCTGAGCGCCGCCAGCAACGTCCTGATTCTTCTTCGTCGTGGAACCAGAAACCCTTCGCGACGGCTCCCAGGCGGAGTTTCCACACGGCCTCGGTCAGAATTACACCTTCGCCGTCCCGAACAGCCAGGTTGCGTCAGAGAATGGTTCGTCGATGCGCGGGACGTAAGGTCTCGACACTCGGGGACGTTCACTATGCGGAATCGGCCCGGCACAGAGTTCCAGATCTGGCGTGACCCAATCCTGTTTGACGTGCTTCCCAACAGTCCAGTTTACTGTTCCAAGTTGGCGACATCTCATCCCTCCTCCGCCTCTTCCGGCTTGCCTCTCACCTCGAGACGGATCAATTCTCCACGCTCCGCCGAGCGCAGCGCGCCGACCAGGATCTCGCGCATCCGCTTGATCAGCGGGGTCTCGAGTTCCAGGACGATCCGCGCCTGCTCGACCGACATCATTCCCTTGCCGCCATAAGCGTCGGCCGCGTTGCTCTCGTCGTTCGCCTTGTCTTTATGGCCCATCACGCGGTTGCGCACGCGCTGCGGGGCGCGGAGGCTGTCGAGCCAATCGGCCATCAGATGGCGAGTGGCATAAAGGCAGATGTTCGAGCGCGTCAGATTGACGTCCGGCAATGTCCGCGCGTAGGCGAAAGCGCGGCTGATGCGTTTACCCCAGCGCACCTCGCCTTTGCGGCTCACATGGGCCTCCCAGCCGGGAAAGAGCCTCGTCTCGCCACGCTTGCGCAGACGGGCGGCGCGTTCCAGCAGGCCGAGCTCGATGAGCAGAGGATGGATCGGCACGACTCGCGCAAAATCCGCGCGCTTGAGGTGCTTCAATTCTTTTATCGGTTTGCGGCCCTGGGCCGGGTCATAGGGCCGCATGTCGAAGAAATAGAGCACGAGCGGCTCGCCCGTCACCGGATCCAGGTCTTCGACCCGGACGATATCGTCCAGTCGGATCTGCGGCGGCTCGCCCGTGCGCATGCCGGTGAGCAGCAGGATCAGAAAAATCCAATAGAGGTCAGATTGAATGAAATACTTCCCTTTTTGCCAAAGCCGTTGGGGGCCGTCGCAGCCGGTGAAAAGCGCCGCCGACACCAGGCGAATCACCTCCTCGTCGACCAGTCGGTCCCGCGGCAGGTCCGCGAACACTTCGTCGCTCTTGCCGTTGAACTTGGGAGGCGGACCGCAGTAAAGATTGTGCTCGATGAGCCATTGGTAGAAGTGGCGCAGCTGCGTCTGATAGCGGATTTCCAATGTCTGTCGGGAATTGCGGCGCAGACCGTCCCAGCCGTGCTCCTGGGCATAGAGATAACGGCCGTGGAGCGAAGCTCTGAGGGTCTGCGTCAGCCCTTTTGGATGCGGGATCGCCGGAAGCGCCGCGTCG
>NZ_LUUM01000060.1:0-1214 GCF_001644125.1 Methylosinus sp. R-45379 | reverse complement strand
AACGGGGTCCATAATAGCCGTACGAAGGCCGCGAGGCGGCCGCTCCGATGACCGCGCCCCCGATAACCCCTGCGGCTGCGGCGGCCGCGACGGCAGTCGCCGCTTCGTCCGACTGCGCCCTATTTTGCGCGAAGTTCGCTTCCTGGCACCGATCGAAACGCCGTGTTCCCGGCCGAAGTCCAGCGGCTTCACATGTGTATGCGGCGCTTGCCGCCGACTGCTGGACGGACTGACATCCGCTGAGCGAGATTGCAGCAAGTCCGAATGCGAGAAACATCGAAATAAGTCTACCCATGGAGTTCCCTACCTATTGGTCGGCGCTATAGCCTTCGATTATAGCCATGATCCCTTTGCATTTGTCGATCGTGATCTTGTCGGAGGCGGCATGACGAATGATAGCCTAGATCAATGTCGTTGCGATACAGGATTATTTCAGCCGATCGCTGCCGCGATCAGGTTGCACAGACTTCCCCGCACGAGCTCCTCTGTCGTGACCTGGCCTGCCTGGATGGAAAAGAATGCATCGACCCGCGTGCCGGCGTTCACCCTGCGAGCGACGATGCGAAGCGTCTGCGGCAATCCGGATCCAGTGGTTTCCTGCAACGCGGTGATGGCGCCATAGGCCTTGTCCACGTTCATATCGGAATAGCCTTCGGCGAGGACCGCGCTCGCCAGACGATCCAGCGCCTTTTTGGCGTCGAGCTTCGGGAATAGCATCCACGTCTTGTATGAAAGCGGGGTCAGCAAAGGAACGCCCTGCGAGGAGAAGTTCGCTTCGCAGGAAGCTTGCGCCGAGGTGGCGCCGATGGCGACCAATGCAGACAATAGTAAGATGCGGCTCATTCCTGTCGTCCTCCATCGGCGCTTGGTCGGCTCGTTCAAAATTGCAGTCGAACCCGTGAGGCGCGAAATCTGAACCGCGGCCTCGGCAGGATATCGACCTCCCCGGCTGCGCTCCGGCGGGCCTCGTCTCCCAATGCCCGAAAATCTATTGGAGACGATTTCCCTCAGTCTGTGCTCCAGCGCACAGTGGCGAGGGGCCGCATGCGCCGTTCCATCCGTCGATCGGAAAAACGATTGCCTCTGCCGTCCGGCATCGACGTTCGTCACACCTTCCGAATCTGGATCGTCAAGGTCGTAGCGCTGGCGCACGACGACTTGCCGCGTGAAGCGATCTGAGCTCGATAGAAAGCCGACCCTAGCAACGTGACGCC
>NZ_LUUM01000059.1:0-1454 GCF_001644125.1 Methylosinus sp. R-45379 | reverse complement strand
GTCTCGGCGCCCGGCGTCAGATCGCCGAAGCGAACCGCATAACCGTCGACGGCCGAATTGTCGAAGCGAGGCAAATCGATCGGCGCGACGAGCGCCTCGGCGAGAACGCGCCCCTCGGCGGCAAAGAGCGAAACACTCTCGAGTCCCTCGACGCATGGGATGCGCGCGAGTAGGAGCGCGACCGCGTCATCGACGCGCATCGGCTTCTCGCCGGCCGAAAAACTGTCCTTGCCGAGCTGCGCCATGTCTAATCCTTCTCGGAATCAAAGCTCGCATACGCTGTTTCGAGCGTCGCTATGGTCTCGTCTATCGGGCGAGCGTGCGCGTCGATCAGATCTGCTATTCTCTCGACATCGTCGAGCGAGGCGTGAGGAAGCGCGCCTTCCGCCAGATCGCTCGCCAGCGCCACGATCGTCTCGTCATTGGGATGGAGAAAGGGCTTGCCATTGGCGGCGCGATGAACCTCGATCTTGATATGCGGATCGGTCTTGAAGCCCTCGACCAGAACCAGGTCGACGGGGGCGAGCATCCGCAACAGATCGGCGAGACGCGGCTCCGGGGCGCCGCGCAATTCGTGCATCAGGACGAAGCGATTGGAGGATGAGACCAGCACCTCCGTCGCGCCCGCCTCGCGATGCAGCCACGAGTCCTTGCCCGGCTTGTCGACGTCGAAATTGTGATGCGCGTGCTTGAGCGTCGAGACGGTGAGGCCGCGCTCGCGTAGAAGCGGAACCAGTTTCACGATGAGCGTGGTCTTTCCTGCGCCGCTCCAGCCGGCGAAGCCGATCACGCGCATGGCGTCTCGCTTTCTTTCGGCGCGCCGGCGGTGAAGCCCATGCCGCCCAACTCCCTCCGCACATCCTCTCGGCCGAGCGCCTCGATGAAGGCGCGAACGGCGGGGACCTCGCACCGCGAAAGCGGGATCACGAAGTCATAATGCTCCTCGCCGATCGGGAGAAAACTCAATCCATAGGCGCGCGCCACGGGCTCGATCGCGACCCCCCAATCGGCGCGCTGCTGCGCGACCGCCGCCGCCACGGCATTGTGTGAGCTCGGCTGATTCCAATAACCATTCGGACGCGCGGCGCCGATTAGTCGATCGATCATGATACGCGTGCCGGAGCCCTGATTACGATTGACCATGAGGCAGGTGGGATCGGCCAGCGCCGCAGAGATCGCCGCCTCGACGGCGCGGCCTTCGAAGCGGGCGTCGCCGGCGCGAAAGACGAGGCCTTGCATGCGGCGCCATCCTCGAACCAAGCGCTGCTCCGGTCCGAGGAAGGGCGCATTGTAGACCCCGGTCTTCTCGTCCATCAGATGGATCGGCGCAATGTCGCATTCGTTCCGCCGTGCGGCCGCGAGCCCGCCCATGCTGCCGATCGCGACGACGCGAACGGCTATTCCCGCCTCGGCCAGCGCGTCGATGATGATTTCGAGCCCGATGCAATGCGAGC
>NZ_LUUM01000058.1:0-1132 GCF_001644125.1 Methylosinus sp. R-45379 | reverse complement strand
GCCCCTTGGCCGAGCGCGAGAATTTGATCAGCGCCGTGCGCTTCCCGTCCAAGGACCGCGTCAGCCTCTGATTGACGACGAGCCGCAGCGATTGCGCGACGGCGCTGATCAAATTCTCGCGCTCGGCCAAGGGGCAGAGGCTGGCGATGCGCTGCATCGTCAGCGCGACGTCATTGGCGTGGATCGTCGTCGTCAGAGCATGGCCGGAGATCGCCGCCTGAATGGCCGCGCTCATCGTCACCGAATCGCGGCACTCGCCGACGATAATGTCGGTCGGCTCGCGTCGCATGCAGCCGCGAATGAACTGTTCGAAAGTCGGAAGATCGCGGGGGATCTCGCTCTGATTGATCGTCGAGTTCGGGCTCTTGACGCGATCGAGCAAAAACTCGACCGGGGCGGCGCCTTCGATTATGTCGTAATGCCCGGTCGGGTCGAAAAGTTTGGCGACCGTCATACCGGCGATCAGCGTGGACTTTCCCGAGCCCGTGCCGCCCGACACGATGACCATGCCGTTTCGCGGGCGGAACGCCTCCATGATGCCGGGCTCGACGAGCTGCTCCTCCAGGGATGGCGGCAATCCGGGGATCGGACGCAGCACGATATTGACGGACCTCCGGCTGCCGCGCGTCGAAGTGACGTTGAGACGGTAGCGAAGCCGCTCGGTGCGGCTCAAGGCGATCTCATAGGTCGTATCGAGCTCGCCGCCGCCCTGCATATGCGCCATGCCGTCGGCGCCATAGAGATGATTGACGATCTGTGCGATCTCCGCCTCATCGACCGTCGTGTCGCCGACCTTGCGATTGCGGCTGTAGATCCTCAGCCGAGGGCAGTGCCCCGTCTGAAACGAGACTTTCGACGCTCCCGAGCGATAGGCCCAGGTGAGCAGTGAATCCAAGCCGGGCGCGCTCTTTCTTGGGTCCGCCACCCAGGACAGACCGGCGCTATTCCATGTTTCATCAGCCGACGCGTCCGTCGCTAAATCATGAAGCGTCACGTCTCTCCCTCCCCGAGTGCGCGGTGTTCGTCGAGCTGCTCTCATCCCGCTCTCACCTCGGGCAGGGGCCGTGGCGCTTGGACACCCAGCGCCGCGCATCGGCCTGCAGGCCGGGCTGATCGGTGATACGGACGATCC